>CAZPYT010000016.1:0-19244 GCA_964590955.1 uncultured Candidatus Saccharibacteria bacterium
CTTTCATTTTATATTCTCGGATACGCGACAAAAATGGATTTCTTTTTACTTTACAGCATACTGTTCTTTGGAAATTCACTTATACTCGGCAGTGTTGTGTTTACGATGTATAACAGAATGGCCACGTTGTTACAAAGGGCTCTATCAGCCGAAAGCAATATCGATATAGAACTTAAAAGAAGGGCAACGCTTATTCCACAACTGGAAAATATTATTAAAGGCTACTCTGAATATGAAAAAAGAATGTTTACAGATATTGCAGTAAAAAGAACTCAAACTCTTGTCAAAAACAAAAGGGTCCCCAGCGCTGTGGGGCTAACAGCTATTGTAGAAAAGTATCCTGAAATCAAAGCCAATGAAACCTACAAGCATTTGTTTATACAACTTGTGGATACAGAAGAAAGAATTGCGTACTCGAGAGCATTTTACAATAGAAATGTTCAAAAATTGAATGTGCTGGTTGCCAAGTTTCCATTCAATGTTGTAGCTGCAATTACAGATATAACACCAATGGAATTTCTAGCTATAGATAAAATCTAATAATTAAGTCAGTGCTAGCGTGACATTAATTGACCGCTTACATCAACACATTCAGGTATCAAATACGACGGGAAATCAGGATAATCATCAAAATAACTGCACATGATAGCGCCATTGCCATCCGCTAAAACTTTAATTTTTCCGTTATCTTTTACCGCAAATACGTAGCCTCCTCCGGCATCCCCGGAAACAGGCAACACTGAACCGCTAATATATTTACCCAAATGTTTGTTAATTACGACTTTCATGTCAGTCAAAGTTAGTCCCTTAGCAATTAATGCTTGTTTTATTTTTGCGGCGTCTTCTTCGAGAGTACACTCATCTCTTAAATAAGCCCATTCTTCACATGCATAATCTTCAAAATTACACATTCCGAATTGACTTCCATCAGAATTTGTCACAATTTCAAGTGCTCCTCCTGCATCTATACAGTTAAGAGATGCCGGATTTTCCATTTGCACCGGTTCATACTCAGATTCTGTGACAGCAATTTCGTCACTAGTAGAATCTTCGATTTCAGATACAGCGGTCATATCAGTTGGCGTATCTTCAGGCAAAAGTTTTTTTGATGGAATAAAATACAAAAGCAAAATCAAGGCAATAACTAAGATTGTTATTATTATGTTTTTCATAATTATATTTTAGCACTATGGGAAAAAGTATAAAGTATAGAAATAATGGCCACTGTCGGAATTAAAAGAACACTATCAAATCAACACAAAATTAGACTTTAATGTAGTCATAAGCTATAATCATCCAAAATAAATTCGCGATGGAGACGATAATGGCCAAGAAAAAGAAAAAAAATAATTTACCTTTTGGGGGAATCGTAGCAAACATATATGGGCCGGATGGGTCAGAATTATATATGGTATGCATTGAACAAACTCCAAAAGCACACGCTGCTCTGACAAATGCATTAATGAGTTTGAAAATGTCTTCCGGATGGAATTTGACATTAGCCGACGCTGAAAGACTGCGTGATGAAGTAAATCGTCTATACAAAAAAAACCCGGATAAAACTCGATAGATGGAGAAACTCATGCTCATTATATTCCCTAATAGTCTGGAGACTGTGTTATTGGAAGTACCTGATTATCCAGGACCATGTGATGAAATCCTCATCACTGAGGAAAATTTGAAACAAGCGGTAAACCCGGTCATGCGTATTCGAATGGTTGGAAAAACACTGCATGTAGAGCATGCATGCTCTTTGAACCAGGGATTCGCCGAGGAAGACACCAAATACCCCGCCTTCAAAGCAACTATTTTGTAAAAACAAAAAGGATAGCTCACTGTGTGAAACCACCGAACTATCCTTTCTTTTTTTTGTCGACTTTAGTTCCATTTACTGTACTATTAAAATATGGAAAACGACGATTTTTTTAAGATGATAGATTTTGAAAAAATTAACGAGTATATAAAAAAAAACAGTGATAGACGCATTAGATTTGTTTCTTTTTGTATTGGTCTTATATTAGGTGCGCTTGCCCCAGACTTAGAAATTCAATTTGACCCGTTAAATGTAGAAACTTTAATCGGATTGGTTGTAGGTTTTGTCTGGACTTTTTCACGTTATAAAAAATATGGAAATTCCGGTGTATTTAAAGCACAAAACGAGCTGGCTCTATTTTTTACTTATTTAGTCAATTTTATATTTGGCGGTGTTACCGGTTTTTACGCTGTCAGAACAATAGTTCTATATATTTTTGGATAAGCGGTCAGATTATAAATCGTATCCCCAAAATGCCTTTAAATCAAAATCGTCTTCTATAAATCCGTTCTTTTTCAAAAGTTTTTCTAAGCGTACTACATTAGGGCGCAACTGCTTTTTCAATTCCAACTTTACATTATTCGGTAAATTAGGCCTCTTCTCTTCTCTGGTGACAACATTCACATATACTCCTGCCAACTTCCCTGCAAAAGGATTTTTTCCTAAAAAGCTGAGATCAAAAGTATTTGTTATTCCTTCGACAATTTTAACCAGTAGCGGGAATCTAACAATTCTATGCGAATTTATTGAATCGAATTCCTCAGGTTCATGCACAGATACATCTAAAAATTTAAGCAGTCTTTTATAAACTCCGGCGGTATCGTTTTTAAAATTCTTGTAAAAATAAATAAAGATTTGATCCGTTGGAAAGTAATCTAAAAATCTATTAAAGTGACGTTCGTAATCAACAAGGTCAAAATATAGACTTGGCCTAACCCAGGAATCTCCAGCTACTTCTCGTGAGGGGTCAATGGCAAGTAAAAAATCGTTTTCATCTTCCATAAAAGTACTTACAAGCGCACCATGATATGAATACATTTGATCAACAGGTTCCCTGAATGAAAAAATGATTTTTGCATCAGGGTTGAAATTGAATATTCTCTCAGCAGATTTTTCTGAAAAATAATCACCGGGTGAAATATCTGCAATAATTTCTTCGTTGCCGACATCGTCAAAATAACCAAGATATCGATCTTTATTTAAAACAAAGTGCTTTTTTTTGGTTTTATTATGGGCATTAGCATCTGCCATTATCTCGCGTGAAAAAAAATGCAGCTCCTTTTTAGACGGAACATAAATATCAGGATGTTGCATGAAGTAATTATATAAAGACGTAGTGCCTGTACGAGCTACTCCTACGTGAAATAGGTTAGGTATTTTTCTATCTTGATTTGCGTTTGAATCACTCATTTTTTTACAAAAGCTCTGAGAGCATCTCCTTTTTTAAATATAATTTCGATCGGCCAAACACACAACCCCAAAAATTTGTTGAAAACTGTCTTTTTGTAATAAGTTTTTTGTATGCCTAAAGTATGTAGTATTTGGTATGAGGTGTTATTTCCAAAAATATTTTTGATCTTATAATCTGTAAAACCGGCTTTTTCAATTGTCATTGCTAAAGTTTTTTTATCAAAAAAGCTTAAATGATGGGGAACAAAATATTCGGCCTTCTCTTTGAAAAGCGTGTAGTACAATCCTCCAAAGTTTGGGATATCAATGACGAGCTCTCCACCCGGTTTTAAAACACGCCTGATTTCCTTCAACATACTTATTGGATTGTAATCATGCTCAAGAACATGGGACAAAGTTACCATATCAAAAAAATTATCCTGGTGGGCTGCTGCCTGTATTGTCCCCTGTGCTAAATTCAAAAAAGGATAAAATTCTTTCCCCTTGGATACTGCCACATCACTAAAATCAACGCCGTAACAATTCCACCCTGCGAGATATTTTTTTAAGAGAGCAGTGCAATTGCCAAAGCCCACATCCAAAACTCTCTTTGCATTTTTATCAGGTACATAAAAATCGGAAGGAATTTTAATATCAGCTTTTTTGTAATAGGAACTATTGTCGTCTGTATAATATTCTGATAAATAGTCAGGTGCTGGGCGTGTACTTAAATACACAAATCCGCAAGAATTGCATTTCGCCAAATCGAATGTATCTACCAAGTCAGTTCCTTCAGTAAAATATGACTTAACGGTAGCGTAAAATTCTGAATCAGTAGATCCGCATAAATAACACTTTGTTACTTTTTCAATCTTCGACATGGTACTTTATTATAACGCCTGCACTAAAAAAGACTATCGAAAAGATGGCCATAGTACTCTGTATAAACATTAGTATGTGAAAAATCAAAAGCACCTCTCAGAAATTTATCAGGCTGCGAAATAAATTTTTTTACCGCAGATGAGATTGATGCCGGGGTTAACTCATCAACCAAAATACCTGCGTTGTATTTTTCAAGTTCTTTTGAAATTTCAGGAACTTTAGAAACAACAATGGGTAAACCATAAGAAACATAATCTCTAAGTTTTGCGGGATCAGAATAATGCGCGTAGTTTTTTACCCCATCTGTAAATCTAGGATACAAAGCTACACTCAGATGATTTTCCAAAAGTAGTTTTTCTTTTTCAGCTCCTTTAACATAACCCGTGAACACTACATTCTTGGTTAATTTATTGTTTTTGACATATGTTTCGAGAAAATCTCTATATTCAGGATTGTTTGCTGCCCCAGACAAAGTTAGAGTAACTTTATCTTTAGTGGTTTTCATAATTTCAGGCATACTTTCTAGAAGTTCCAGCAAACCTTTTTCTGGCAGTAATGCGCCCATATATATAATTTTTAATTGTTTCTTATCATACTTTTTTGGAATTTTTAGACTGGGCTTATTCCCCCAGTGAACAATTGTATGTTTCGCATTTTTAGGATTAGGTATATGCCCAACAGCAATCCTCATTTTAAACTGGTTCTTGGAAGCATACCAAATGTAATCACACATTTTAATTCCTAATGCGTCCAGCGGGTCAACAAATCTTAACAAAAAATGAGCCGGCCTTTTTGGCATGGGCATGTAGTCCCAGTGCCAAAGTAATGTCTTTTTACAGTATCCAAGTTTTTTAGCCAAAACAGTAGCTAGAGCCACTACAGAAAAAGTTGTTACTGCCAGATCTGCCTTTCTGGCAATCCTCAAGGAACTTAAAGTATTTAAGAAAAAAAACACATGCTGTAAAGGTGCAAGAAAGGCAGGCGCGCCATCTTTCAAAGTCAGCATTTTTACGGTTTTTGTTAATTTGCCGTTAGTGTATTCAAATAGCGTAGACTTATCAATATCTTTTCTAAAACGTGATTTCAGATCCAAAAAATAAAAGTGCTCGGTGTTTTCTTTGAGAAAGTCAAAAATACTTCCGCAATTTGCGTAATCACCTAGTGTTGTGTAGAAAATACTGTGATATTTTGCCATAGACATCAGTATAATACAGGTAGCAGCACTGCTCAATTTGCACTATTAATAGTGTGCAAAATCAGTTTTTTTTCCCATCAATTTATTTTGTAATTCATACCAATGCTGAGTTCTATTTTCTAAAGATCGATAATGAAATATATAAGCTATAAATAATCCGCAAAATAATATATCCAAAATAAACAAAGGCAACATCGGTTTAAAAATTGTCACAAAACAAGATATCAATGCAGCTAAGCCGACTGTCAAAGTCACGTATAAATGCATTTCTCTCTCGTGCTGCAGATTCTTCAGATTTTGCTCAAATTGATACTTTTTAGCTGAAATATCTATTGTATTATCGCTAATCTCTTGCTCTATTTTTTTTTGGAATGAAATTAGCGAATCTATCATAGTTTAAATATAGATTAATGTTTTGGCTGTGTACATGTTTTAGAGGTATTTGAGTAATTGCCGTAAACAGCGCTATAGGGTATAATAGAGGGAGTCAAACATATCACAAATCGGAGGAGAGAATGAGAAACAAAACATTTTGGACTATCATTGCGGTATTAGTACTCACCAGCATGGCTGCA
The DNA here is from genome assembly GCA_964590955.1 of uncultured Candidatus Saccharibacteria bacterium. Lineage (GTDB taxonomy): Bacteria > Patescibacteriota > WWE3 > UBA101185 > UBA10185 > CAZPYT01. Next base: position 5,855 of record CAZPYT010000016.1, read on the forward strand.
GGTTTTATCATGACAGTCACGGGCATTGCTGTAGTGTACACCCAAAACGAGATCAAAAAGGAAGCGCGCTATATCGAAGTGTACACTTTCGAGCAGGCAGTTCAGAAATGTCAGTTGGACGTGCCTGAGTGGAGTTTGGAAGATGGCGCATTCATCAGATCATCGGTTAAACAGTACGAACCGGGCTTTATGGAGATTGATTATTATGTTGTACCGAAAGACGGATATCCGGAAACGGATTTGTTCGTAGACCTGAATGCAATTTTCATTAAGAAAGTTTTGAAAGAAGAGGGCATACTGTTCTGGTACAAAGTTACGTATACGGTCGATTGCCACTGGGATATGTACTCATATAAATAGCCAAAAAGGCGCTGACGTGAATCAAAACACACAGCGCCTTTTTCATGCAGCGTAATCGAAACAAACATTTCCCCAATAAAAACCAGATGATATACTTTTTTTAATGCCCACACATAAAAATAATCAAAAAGGCATAGCTGTCGTAGGAGTTGTGCTCGCAATCATTGGTGTGATCGCTCTTCTATTTGTTTATAAAAATTTCTCACCGGATGATAATAAACGCACTGTTAAAAATACTTTTACCGGCAGCAACGGCAAAACAAATCCATATACAGAAAAACCAAAATCAGATCGTATTACAGGAAACGCTGGAGAACTTTATCCATATGGGGAAATAGATGATAAAAAAGTCTTATATAGACCATTTGATGAATTTGGAACGGTGGCGATCTTTAATATGCCAAATAATGTAAGGGCGTATGTTATTGTACCCCCGGCATATGGTAGTGAAGATACACTTGTTATTACACCTTACGAATCAATGCCCACTAATAAAGAAGCTGTCGAGCTTAACTCCGATTTAGGCTATGGATTTGAACTCGAAATGCAAAACTTCGACTGGGATGAAATTAATCCGCTTTATGTGGTTTTTGATTTGGACCAGGGTAAAACTGTGCAAGAAATAATTAAAAACGAGAAACTGGCGTATGCCTGCAACCCCACACTCACCAGCTTCAATCCATCTGTTTGCGCACTCATGAATAAAGTTCCGCTGGGTGATCACACTACTTATCAATATGGCATTTTAACCCCGGCTCGAGATGAAGCTAATGTTGACGTCATGTGGATGAACACAACAATTCCTATTGGTTTTGAAAATTTGATAGTCGCAGAAATCAAAAGACAAGGTACATATATTCCACAAAAACTTACTAAAGAAATTGTGACCGATCTTATAAAATCCAATAAATTGGGTGAACAGTTTGCGATACCTATGATGGATATTTACGCTCACGCACTAAAGTTAAATTTGCTTGGAAATACAAACGTACTTGATAGCACTTATGCACTGAATAATGCAATGGGCATGTATGAGCTAAATAAAAAAGTGCATTTGCTCGATCCGACAATTTCATTTTTGAGAGAGTATATGAAAAAGCTGGATGAAAATGAGCAAAACAATATTAAATACAGACTCGATGATCTGGAAAACAGTAAAACATCGGCCATAGAAGATTTGCTAAATGAAGGGTCAATAAAATTATCAGCGGTAAAGTCATCAAACGCTCTGACTGCAGTGGGATTTTTGAGACGTATGGAAAATGAAAATTATAAGGAAGCAGAAAAAACCAGAAAAGAAGCCGCGGAAGAACTTTACAAAAATTTCACTTACTTCCTTGGTGATGATTACAAAGAATCCATGGAATATTTTGATAATCAACTCTGGCCGTCTCTACACGCGCTTATTTACTCACAGCCGGAAAATGTACCTGCAGTTATGGCACTGGTTCAACCGGTATATGCCGATTTCTGGGGTGACTTAAGCTCAGAGCTGGAAAGTATGTACAGTGGAACTATGTCGGATGGGGAGCTCAGACAGATGGTAGAAGCAGCTCAGGCAGCTCTTGAAAGCGGAGAGATGGATAAATTCAACGAAATTATGGACAAAATAAAGAAAAAAATTGAAGACGATATCACAAACGACCGCTACTCCTCTATAGATACATTGATAAGAGATTGGCAGATTCTGCAATATTTTGGTTTGGATAGTGAAGCCTTTGATGATTTATTCAAAAATAACTTGCGCAATAAAGTTCATGAAAAATGCGAGCCCTGGACAGTAGCCAAGGTTGTGAGTAAAACTTTGAAGAATTTTGCGGATCAGTCAGGCGACAGCGAACAGAAAGGTCGCCTATGTAAGATAATGATTGATCAAATGTTATATGACGACGACACGGTTCAACAATGGTACCCGGATTTTTAAAACCCTAAGGTGCCAAGATGTTTATTAATTTGATGTAGGAAAGAGGTGTCAAAATTTTGAAACGTATTGCAATTATAGTAGTTCTTTTAGCAGTAATCATTGGCGGATATTTTGTTTATGTAAAACCCGGGATAGTAAGCGCAGGTGGCCCTAAGTTTATGACACAAGCTGAATTCGAAAGCGTTTTACAAGATTCAATTAATGTTGTCTGGCGCGATATTGAAAGTATGAAAAAAGAAATCGAAACACAGAATCAAAAAATTGATTTAATGAATGAAAGAATTATGCAGCTGGAACAACAATAATTTTTTCCTTTTTTTAATTTAGTATTAACCAATATACGTAGTATGTCTTGTTATGCACAACGTATATTGGTATAATCTCTATACACTACTCTCAGATCCCTGCTTCATATTGGTTTACCTATTAGCTGAATACCAATCATTCAGCTTTGCAGAAGCCAGACATTATGTACGAATGCCAACTAAAACATAGTATCTGCCTCCTGCAAGTAATCAGTTTGTTTTTTGAAAGGTGGTGAGACATTAATGAAAATTAGATATTTATTGTTTTTAGTTGTTGCTGCAATAATGACAGCTTCAAGTTTTGTATACGCTGCTAAACCCGAGCAAATGCCGGAAAAATCAAAAGGTAAGGCATATGGGCAGATGACACGCGAAGAGAAACAATTAGCAAAAGAAACTTCCAAAGCTGAAAAAAATGTAAAACCAATCACCAAGTTCTGGTTCTATCCAGAAACTGAAGGTGTTGTCGAATATGACTATGAGAATGACCCTTGGGGTAAAGCTATGGTAAATAGCAAAAAATCTACAGTCAGATATATCGGCCACAATCATGAGCCGGATTCAACTTATGAAGTTTGGTATGGTGATCAAAAAGTGGGAGAAGGGGTTGCTAATACAGATGGCATCGTCAACATTAAAGCCGCAATGCCCGAAGGATTTGATCCTTCTACAGAAGGTTTTGAATGGGAAGTGTTTACAATTAAAACAGGTGACGCTACAGTTTTAACCTCTACCATGGAACATATCAAAGGCATGGATGATGAAGAAGCTGAGGAGATTGAATAATAAAAATTAACTTTTGTAAGGAAAGGAGATGAACATTATGAATAAAAAGATAATTATTGCATTAGCCGCTTTGGCAACTGCTGCTTATGTCTACGGATATAACAACACAGCCCAAGCAGGAAAAGGTAACGGTGCCCCATCAGGCGCACACTACAACCTTAACATCATTGGCGTTTCAAAGGACAAAAGCGCTGACATGAGTGATAATAACGGTCACAGAATCTTTGTCCCTTTGTACGGTAAAGCAAAAATTGCGCTTCAAGAAGGGGCAACATTTGACGTTATCGATGCAAACGGTACAGACGGAAACGGTGCAGCATTCCAATTGCCAAATCCGGATCCGGACAACGATGGCATTACAAGATATTCTGTATGGGCAAGAGCAAATGGTAAACCGGGTGGAACTTCCACCACAACTACCTGCGCTTATGATGCCGAAGGATATCTTTGGTGTTCTGAAGAAAGCATGGTGTTAGTCAGAGAAAAAGGAAAAAGATCTTTCACAGACGTATCAAGACAGCTTTTGTATATCTACGCTGATCTGGATGCAGATGGTACCGTAGAAAGATATCCTCTTTTTTCGGATGCTCTTCAGGATTATTTCTGGAACTACGATAACAATGGTCTTAAACTTGCACAGTTGAGATTTTATGAAATTCCTTCTGATATAAACTAAGACTTTCGTTATTTATATACAAGCAGCTGCTTAACCCACTCTTAGGAGTGGGTTTGCTTTTTTACTTTTTTTATTTAAAAATCAACGACTGCGCACTAAAGTGTGCAGTCTGCTGTTTGATCTTGCTGTTTGCAGCTTCCGCTACGCTACAGGCACGAATCCATCTATGTGTTAAAACACAGAGTCTTATTCTTTGATCAAATAAAATTTTTGCAACTCAAGAAAATGCTTCGTTAAGAAGTGAAATCTGCATAGCTGATAAGTGAGTGTTGATAGAAGTCACAGCAAATCCCATTTCGCTAGGAAATACATCATAACCACTGGAAAATTTCGTATAAAAAGAGGCATATGCATCTGCATTTAGCATAGAAGGAAACTCTAAATCACTAAAAAAATGAGGTTTAGATTCATCAGCTTTTTGGGATAGAGCTGTGGAATCAGGAATAAGTAATAGCTTGTCGTAACCTGCCTTTTCTAGTGTTGTCAAAGTTATTGCTAAAATAATCTGCGAAAGATAACCTTGTTTATCTTCCTGATAGCCAGCTGTTCTATCTTGCCTATATGCAGGATCTATATAAAAACCGCTACCTGATTGTATATGCTGTTTGAAACGCACAAAATCGCTTTGCCTATCTTCAGGAAATACATCTGTAGCTATATTTTGATGATGTTGAAAAGTACATGATGGTGGGTATTTACCGCTCTTGTCAAACTTAACATCAACAAATGCCGCCGGTTGTCTACCCCTTTCATCCAACTCAAAAACACAAAACATAGTATTTCTATATCCAATTTGCGTTCCACCCGAATCTAAATCCACCGTACCAATTTCGAATTTTTTATTTTCATTGCCTACTAATGTATGAAATTCTACAAATGTCCCATTAAATTTTTCTAGCCCTTTCAGTTTTGGTTGCTCTTCAAAATATGATTTTTCGAAGAACGATTCTCCCTGATTGATCATATCTGTAATTGTACACACTACCAAATTTCCGGGCTAGCGTGTGAATTGTTGAGGGCGCGATAAATGCAAATGATATACTAAGTAATCATGTGCGGAAGATACATAAATCAGGCAGAAACAAAAGAAATAATAGATACCTACAAAATAAATATAGATCAAAACAATCCATTGCCGCTATTCGCACCACAAGACCAAATCACACCCGGTTCTGTAGTCCCGGTAATTACCGGAAATTCCCCTAATAAACTTGACTATATGAAGTGGGGATTAGTACCGTATTGGGCTAAAGACCCTAAAATCGGTTATAAAATGTTTAATGCCCGAGCAGAAACTCTTTCCGATAAACCGAGTTTTAAGGAACCTTTTAAAAAGCGTCGATGTCTGGTACCTGCTACTGGTTTTTATGAATGGAAAAAAGATACGGATTCTAAAATGAATATAAAAAAGACCCCATACTTATTTACTATAAAAAATAGACGACTCTTCTCTTTTGCAGGATTGTATGATATCTGGCTGGACGCTGAAGGAAAGGAATTAAAAACCTTTACAATCATCACTACGGAAGCAAACGCCTTGATGAAACCAATACATGACCGGATGCCGGTGATTGTTGACCCACAATACGAGGACCTCTGGTTGAATATAGGTAGTGATATATACGTAGTCAAAGATTTTCTAGGTCGGGTACGGATTGAAAGTCTTGTTTGTAATAAGCATTAAATTGCAAAAGTTGTACTGTCGGGCTATAATGGCGTAAATTCACAGTATAAAGGAGACATATGGGTACGATATATATTATTCTTCGTAAGGTTGTAAGTGTCCCCTCTGCCCTGAAAGCGCTTCGTCAAAAACGTAACTGGTCAATACCAAAAATCTCGCATCAAAAATCAGTACCAGCACAACAACCCAATCGGCACGCCGCAAGAACAAGAAATCGTAAGGGTTAACCCCCACCAGTCCACTCGATAAAAACAAGCTTCGAGTGGACTTTCACTTTTCTATCCCATAACACTTGCAAACTCATAGGAAATTTGCTATTATCCCACCTGAGAGGGAGAGTTTGTAATATTTTTTCCAAACTCCCATTAAAATAGTACATATTTAGAAAGTAAGGGTTTTTATATGAAAGTAAAAAATCGTACTGCCAATGGGATGAAAAAATTAATATCTGCCTTTGTAGGAGCAATGACCCCAATGTTGTTGCTAATCCTATCAACTACTAATGCATATGCAGGAGTCTTTACTCCGCCTACTGCAAATTTTTCATACACGCAAAATAAAACAACTGTATCTTTTACTGATACAAGTACAGATTCTGAAACCAGTGTCTCAGAGTGGTATTGGGATTTAGGTGACGGAAACCATAAAACTATGGTTAAAAATTTTGATCATACTTACAAGTACCCCGGCACCTACACAGTTAAACTTGAAGTGGTAGATACAACCGGTTTAAGAGATGATGTTACAAAACAAATCGTTGTTACAGGAGACGGGCCGTTTGCACCAGTTGCAAATTTCTCATACAGCGGTACTGAACCTGTTACTTTCACCGATACAAGCACTGATGCAGACGATGAAATCGTAGAATGGTATTGGGATCTTGGTGACGGAAGTCATGAAACAATGAAAAAATCCTTCTCACATTCTTATTATTATGGAGGAATCTATAATGTAACACTCGAAGTGGTTGACGTTATGGGACATAGAAATAGTACTACCAGACAAGTAGCTGCAACCGGCAAAGTAAAATCAGCTCCGGTAGCTAACTTTACAGCTACAGTAAATCAAAACACTGTAACTTTTACAGATACAAGCACAGATTCAGATAATAAAGTAGTTGAGTGGTATTGGGATCTTGGTGACGGCAACCATAAAACAGGAGTTAAAACTTTCTCACACACTTATAGATATGCCGGAATATACACAGTAAGTCTTGAAGTTGTGGACGAATCAGGTCTACGAAATACAAAACAAAAACAAGTAACCGCAACAGGCGCTCAAATTGAAAATCCAACGGCAGATTTCGACTATTCTTCAGGTGATTCTGTTACTTATGGGTTTTTCGACAGAAGTACAACCGGTAACGGCAGCATTGTTGAATGGTACTGGGATTTTGGTGACGGTACCCATAAATCAATGGTGTCAGAAGCGGTACATGCCTACACAAGAGGCGGTACTTACACAGTAAAACTTGAAGTTGTCGACGAAATGGGCAAAAGAGATACCGTGGAAAAGTCAATTCAAGTTACCGGTCCCGCAGTATATGACCCCTATGTATACTTTTCTAAGCAAATAACTACAGGAAATAACACTGTATTATTCACCGATGAAAGTATCAGTTTCAACGGCAGTATCACTGAAAGATACTGGGATATGGGTGACGGTACTCATGTACAAATGCAAAGTAATGTATCACATACTTATGCATACAGCGGAATTTACACAGTAAAACTGATGGTAGTTGACGATTACGGCGCTACAGGCACTTACGAAGAAACCATCTGGGTTATTGGAGAAAGCAAAGGAAGTCCGAATGCGTTATTTACCTATTATAACGACTGGATATCCCCTGATTTCACTTTCTATGATATAAGCACAAGTCCCAACGGGCCGATCGTCGAATGGTACTGGGACTTAGGAGACGGCACTTTAGTCAGTAATAAAAGAATTGTGGAACACACTTATCAGGAAGCGGGTATATATACAATCAAGCTTGAAGTAGTAGACATCAATGGCCAAAGAGATACCTACGAGAAAACTTTATTACTACCGTTCCACCTGTTCGATTAATAATGACTTCGACCGGAAAGGGTGCCTAAACAGCACCCTTTCTTTTTTTTTACACCTATTCAGCCATTTCTCAGCTTCATAAGTAGAATAAACACAATGGTTATTCTTTTTTGGCAGGTAAAAAGAATAACCTAGTAATTATTTATAGAAAGTATTTTTTATGAACAACAAACTAATAATTTTTTCTGTGGCCGCACTCGCAGCGGGTTTTCTTGGAGGATATCTTGTAACACCAAAAGCAGATTCCTTCGGTTGGCGTAACCAACAGGCAAACAGATTCGACGATGATTTTCAACGTGGAAATGGTATGGCAAATGATGAGGAACGTCCAAGAATGGGTAATGATAACAGCATGGGTGGAACAGGAAACAGGGGCATAAACAGAGGTAATTGCCTCTCAGATGAATGTTTGCTGGTGTCTGATCTGGATTTTCCTGCGGGGGAACTTCCACAAACAGCAATAGAAGCCCTAAAAACAGCCATTGATGACGAATATAAGGCCCTGGCCACCTATGAAGCCGTAATTGCCAAATTTGGAGCTGTAAGACCCTTTTCTATGATCAAAGGGGCAGAAGAACAGCACATTGCCACACTAAAGGCAGTATTTGATAAATACGGGGTAGAAATTCCGGTAAATACATGGGCAGATCAGGTCACAGCATCCGATACCCTTCAAGAAGCATGTCAAACAGGGGTAGAGGCAGAGATTGCTAACGCTAAATTGTATAAAAACGAGCTATTACCGGTAGTGAAAGATTATGCAGACTTAACACAGGTATTTGAAAACCTAATGAGAGCGTCTGAGACTAAACATCTTACTGCCTTTGAAAGGTGCAACTAAACAACATAATTGGAAAGGCTCCGTGTTCTTTAACACGGGGCCTCTCTGAATATAATCAACGACTGCGCACTAAAGTGCACAGTCTGCTGTTTGATCTTGCTGTTTGCAGCTTCCGCTACGCTACAGGCACGAATCCATCTCTGTGTTAAAACACAGAGTCCTATTCTTTGATCAAATAAACTGGCAGTAATTCAAGGATAAAAACATTAATTAAACAAAGATTACTTTTTAGTATATAAGGTCATAATAATGTAAATTTCCACAACCAAAATAACTCCTAATAAAATAAAAGCATATGCTGTCGGTGAAATGTAGGTAAAAGCATAAGAATTGTAAAAATATGAACTAGTTCCATATTCTTGTAAATAGCCCCAATTAAATACAAAATTATCGGCTTTTCCGGTACCTGCTACCTCTACACTGGGAGGAACTGCATTTGTAGTTAGCGCGCCTAATAAGGCTACACCACTACTAAAGATTAATACCAATGTAAAAAGTAAACCTATATATTTTCTCCCCTCAGAAGCTTTATAGAAGCCGTATGAGCACATAACCGCCATTAGCGGCAGAGAAGCAATAAGATATCTCGGTCCATAAGCCCAACCACCCCAGGGGTCATCATAAGATCCATATAAAAATAAATTTAGTAGAAAAACCGCAGTAATGAGCTTGAATAGTGCTTTCTTATCTTTATAAAGTGCATATAGCCCATAAATTCCAAAAATATAGACCGGAGAAAAATACAACAACCCCCTGTCGTGGCTAAATGTTAGCGTGTTGACACCGGATAAGGTAGTTAAGAGAGAAAATCTGTTTGAATAGTCCCTGGTTTTAAAGATATCATTGGTAAGTTTTGTTTTTTCTATATCTATTCCCTGCTCTGTCTCAAGAAATTTTACAGTGTATGTATTTGATAATACAAAAGGCTTCTTAAACTCATATAGATTGTATGCAACAAAAACAGCAAACATAACCATAAAACCTGAAAACATTATTAAATTTGTTTTAGCTGACTTCCAAGAAAATTCTATAACATCAGTACTCTTATTTACTTTAAAATCGATGGTAGTCAACACTATGGGTACAAATATTGCTAGATTTGGATAATCTATAAATAACCCCGAGCCAAAGAGAATTCCTAATAGAAATTTTTTAAAGATTGATTTTTCGATATTCAAGCAAGTATAAACTCCTAAAGCCATAATAAATGCAGATATTGGATGGGCCGATATAGAAACACTATACGGCCAGCTAACGGAGGTAAGTGAATAAATCAGCATAGAGAGAACTGCAAAGCCGGATTTTAAGCCAAGCTTAAGCGCCAGCTTATAAACTAAAAAGGATGTCGCAACTGTAAAAAACACAAAAACCAGCGATGTAAAAACCTGTGAAAGATTAAGATATTTTCCTAAAATATAAAAGGGGGTAGCTATAAAAGCAGCTCCTACAGGAAAGGTAGAATAAAAGTTGCCTGAATACCAGGCGACATCGGGCTTTAAGAAAGAAAAGAATTCATTTACGTTAAAATCTCCGCTTTCCGCAAAAGATACAATCTGGGCATAGCGGCCCCTTTCCATAGAAGTTTCAAATGGCGGCGCATTATTTGTAATATTTTTACCGGGATATAAATTTCCGCCAATACCTTTTAAAGTCAGTAAGTGCATAAAAAATATAAAAATTAGCATGAGCAAAAACTTTTTTTCCATATAATGCGGATTATACGATCTCCTGCCTGATTTTCAAATTTGGTAAAATCTGTCTGTGAATAGATCTTACCTATATATTGCAATAACCGTATTGTTAGCATGGATTCTGGGCAAATATATTTACACATTCATGACTTCAGAAATGTTTTTGGCTTTTACTGAATGGGTCCAAAATTACATTGGTTTTTATATAGCAGTTCTTATACTACTCAAATCCTTTTTATCAATGATTCCCCCTGCGCCATCTTTACTGTTAACATTAAGCGCGATACCGGTATTAGGTTGGTTTAATGCTTATCTAATAGATTTTGTAGGAAGTATGATTGGCAGCTCCTTTTCTTATTATCTTGGGAAAAAATATGGGTTGCCCGTAATTAAATTTCTTTTTGACAAAGCTTCTCTGGAAAAAATAAAAAGAATAAAAATAAAAGATAAACGCGAAATTGAGAGCGTAGCCATCTTAAGAATTCTTACAGCCCCCACGCTTGTTGAAGCAGTAAACTATGGTGCGGGTTTACTAAAAATTGGTTTTAACAAATTTTTTGTAGGTTCATTAATTTCGCATCCAATAGTGGGAATACCTACATTTATTTTAGTTAGAAACGTACTTGATCAAAAAAATGTTGCGGTATCCGCTATATTAATAATATTAAGTCTGCTTAGCATTTACCTTGTAAAAGACAGATATTTCGAGGATTTGGAAATCTGACTCTTACATTAATTTATATATTACGGAACCATCATAAACATTGTACTTAATAGGAAAGGCATACTTATCGAAAAAGTTAAGCGCTCTCTCAATGGCAGTTTTTGTGCATCCGTAAAAAATAAGTTGTCCCCTTTTCGGGTTGTCGTGCTGAAATGTAATATAGGATATTCCCTTCTCTTTAAGCTCTAAATAAATTTCTTCATCAGATTTCTGTGTATATCCAAAATATAGGCTGTCTCTAATAACACGTTTATCGTAATCGCCCAGATAAGTTAAAAATACCTGGTTTGGAAATGGAGTAGCATCAAAGATTAGACCTTCCGTGGAATTAAGGTACTGAGAAAAAACATATTCGGTGCCGGCCATGGTTCTGATTTTGTGTTTTATTGCAGATTCTTTAGAACTTAATAATGAAAATAACAACAATACAAAGGCTAACCCATATGAAATCAGTACAAGCTCATTAAATTTTTTCCCTTGAGTAACGTCAGTAAAATAGCGATATGCCATATATATGCTGAAAGGAAAAATTATAAGTAAGTACCAATAGACACTCCGCAAATATATATAAAAGTATAAAATGAAGATACCGGAGCTAATAAATATTGGATCACGTCTACATTTTGGATCATTCAACAGTAGTGGCAAAAATAATAGCAAAGAAAAGTAGAGCAAATTTCCAACCTGGCTGGGTGAAAACGGATAAGGATCTATAGTGTTTTTTATAAATTTAAATATTTGGGGTACTAGATAATATCTGTCGCCATCGCTGAAGAATTGATGAAAGTCTGTATATTTTAAATCTTTAAGACATGCCTTATAAGCATCGGCATCAGCTTCGAAATACTGTGATAGGGGCCTAAACTTCGGAGCATAATTAATAGTGGTCCAAGGAACAAAAATCCCGAATCTATATATCCACAATAATACAACTGAGGCTAATACAAGTAGACTTAAAGCATATTTACCGTAATAAAGCTTTTTAGAAAACAACAGATGAACAGCATACAATGATACAAAAAAAGGTGCTGTAATAATTTTCACTAAAATTGTTATTCCGGAAATTAGCCCAAACAGAAAAGAGTTCTTATATGACGGATTATCTGCATAATTATAATATGCAAAAACCGATAGCAGAAAGCAGAACATTAAAAACGGCTCGATCTTAATTTCAACAAATGATAACGCCAAATAATATGGAGCGGTTATAGTAATAAAAGTAACTACCAGTGACTGCTTTTTGGAGAGTTTGTAGCGAATAAAAAGTTTATATATAAGAAAAGCATTAATAAAATACATCGCAACCGTAAAAAATACTGTAAATTGTATGTCTGTATATCTATATATAAAAGCTAAAAAAAGCTCAACAGGATAAGGTGCATGGGCAGTATTAACAATGTCCAAATAAAAATCTTTACTTAATAATATAATGTGTTTGAGATACCACAAGTTGCCATCCCAGCTATCAATTCTAGGATGGTTATAGGCCTTGTACAAAAATGAGAAAAAAATTATTCCTGCAGTGACATAAATACTCGAGAGGATCTTCTTGTTGTCCTTAAAATTGACCAACAGATAATAAACAAAAAAAACAATATAGAGCGCAGCAAGAAAAGTTATAAGCTCGAGTGTACGGTTTATAATCGGAGCAATTAAAATTACCAAAAATAATAGGTTTTTTTTTATACTCACATATTGTGTCGTTTTTTTGTATAGATTTTTAATATTTCCCATTATCATTTAAGTATTTGCAAACATAATCTGTTTAGTAACAATCATCTGCACTACAAAAAAATGATTTGCACAAAAAATCAGATTCTTTCAAATTTTACGATAAAAACATATCCACTACTATCTTTCATACGTGGTTTTATTTATTGAAATTATAAGAAACGGTAGCGCCTGACTCAGCATTTTATTTACTATTGCTCATCAATAGGGCAAATTATTTTAATTTATAAATTACAGATCCGTCTTGCAGGTTATATTTGACTGCCTCCCCATACCGGCTAAGAAAAGAGGTTGCTCGTTCCATTGATTTTTGGGGACATCTAAAATATTTTGCGCGATACCCAAAATATGTTGGAAATTGAAAAGTAACATATACAATCCCCTTATTGGTTAATTCTGTATAGATTTCGCTATCTGACTTATCTGAGTAGCCAAAATATAAGCTGTCTCTAATTACCCTTTCATCGTAGTCCTTTAAATAGGTTAAAAATACTTGTTCTGGAAATGGGGTAGCGTCCAAAATTAGCCCTTTTGTCGAATTTAAATAGTCAGAAAATAGATGTACAGTTTTGTTTTGTTCAAAATAAGTCTGATACCC
>CAZPYT010000017.1:0-18141 GCA_964590955.1 uncultured Candidatus Saccharibacteria bacterium
AAGTCCGACAGGAAAAAAATCCGAAAGAGACGGACATATTGTACACAGAAAAAAATTAAAACAATGGGTTTTGAAAATCACTGACTACGCGGACAGACTTCTTGCTGATTTAGACAAGGTAGATTACACAGAATCAATAAAAACCGGACAAAGAAACTGGATCGGTCGGAAGGAAGGAATTAATATAACATATGATGTTGTAAATTCTGACGATAAAATCGTTTGTTTTACTACGACACCGGTCAACTGGGGTGCTTCTTTTATTGTTCTTGCGCCCGAGCATCCACTGTCAAAAAAATTAGCTACCGTAAAATATAAAAAAGACGTTGAAAACTATATTTCTAGTGTATGTAAGAAAGATGACATGGAACGACAGGAAGCAAAAATAAAAACAGGTGTCTTTACAGGTTCCTACGCATTAAATCATGTTACAAAAAATGAGATACCGATCTGGATAGCTGATTTTGTTCTTACAAATGTTGGTACGGGTGCAGTTCAAGGATGCCCGGGTCATGATAAACGTGATTTTGAGTTTGCTAAAAAATACGATATTCCCATACCTAGAGTTGTTGTTGGTGAAGATGGCGATGAGGGTCCGGTAGACACCATTGAAAAAGTAGTAGAACGGGGTATGCCCGGAAAGATGATAAATTCTGATTTTCTTGATGGAATGGATTTTGCTAATGCAATGGTAAAAACTATGGATTATTTTGAAGAAAAAGGCTGGGGTAAACGCGCAGTAACCTACAAATTACGGGATCAAATATGGTCTAGACAGCGATATTGGGGTGATCCTATTCCGTTAATTTATAAAAAAGACGGAACTATTGAGTCTGACTACAATTTACCTGTAAAACTACCTGTTTTAGAAAATTTCCTCCCTGAAAACGGAAAATCTCCTCTGGAAAATATCCCGGAATGGTATGAGACAACTGCCAAAGACGGTTCACCGGCAAAAAGAGAAACAGATACAATGCCTACTTGGGCCGGCTCAAATTGGTATTATATTAGATACCTCGATCCTCATAATGACAAAACATTCTGTGACAAAAAAATTCTTGATTACTGGATGCCTGTAGACAAGTACTTTGGTGATGCAGGCCATACGAACGCACATCTTTTATATACAAGATTTTGGTACAAATTTTTATTTGATATAGGTGAAGTTCCTAACGACGAACCGATTAATTGGAGAATGAGCGGCGGACTATTATTAGGCGCAGACAATAGAAAAATGTCGAAATCGCGTCCTAAATACGTGGTAAATCCCAAGGATGTAATTGAAAATTATGGGGCAGATGCCGCAAGAGTATATCTATCATTTATAGGACCATATGATGAAACTTACCCCTGGAATGAAAATGGCATTAAAGCTTGTTACCGTTTTATAAAAAACATCTATCAGCAGGCAGATAAAATTTCTGAAAATGAGGACTCAAAAAACACAAAAATAATGTACAACAAAATGGTTAAAAATATTACAAACATGATGAAGGATTTGAAAATGAATACAGCTGTTTCAGAGATGATGATTTTTGTAAATCACCTTAAAGCTTTAAAATATATCAACAAAAATACCTTTCTGGGTTTTATCAAAGTACTTGCCCCTTTTGCCCCATTTGCAGCAGAAGATCTGTGGCAAAATCTAAATAATTTTAAGAAATGGGAAAAAACAAACAGCGTGCACCTACAAAACTGGCCGGATTTTGAAGAAAAGTATACAGTGGATGAAAAGGTTAACTTACCTGTACAGATTAACGGTAAGCTACGAGGTACGGTTGATGTTGACGTTGATTCTCTTGAGGAAACAGTACTAAAAATTGTAGAAAATGATTCTAACTTGGCAAAATATCTTGCAGGAAAAAAGATTAGAAAAACTATTTTTGTAAAAAATAAAATACTCAATATTTTAGTTTAATATTACAATTTACATTGTAAATATTGATTCTGTTCATTATAATGCATACAAAACAATATAAATAAAGGAGAGTTGTATGACTACTTCGTTCTTTAACGTTGTGGCTATAATGTACCATGATTTTATACTAAAAATCGTGGAAGGATCGGGAGAACATCAAAATGTTTTTGATACACATACACCAAGTTTAAAGTTGCTGATGTATATCCCGGGCTTCAAACAACAGTCAGTATTGAAGTTTACCGGCGATGCTTCATCTACTTATGTTGAGCCTCTTGAATCATGCGATACGCTGATCGTATACGGAAAAGCAATAACAGCAAAAGTAAAAATCAATCAGGGAGACACAATAACAATTGAGAAAGTGCAAAGCCGAGGAAAATGTTTGAAATTCAAAGTCACAATTACTAGACCTGCGTAGTCTGCGAAAAGGCTGTGGTTATATACAACACACAGCCTTTTACATTTTAATTTGCATCAAAACAGTCACCATAGTATCATGCAAAAAAAAATAAGAAAGAAGGAGCGAAAACGATGAATGCTAGCGTTACTTACTTAAATGCAGTTGGGCTTGATCTTAGTATCGAAATTTCCACCAAACTTGCATGTAACATCCAACTGGTTGATCACACATTAATGCAGGATGTTATGCAGTTAAATCTTGTGGCAGAAGGGGAAATAAAATTACTAAAATTTTATTCTACGGGTGGCAAGACTGTAACAAAACACAACATCAGAGTCATGAAATTGCCGGCAAATTGCATTCTTAAGGTAGACGGTAGAAAGATAAGATACTCCTCAGCAATTTCAGATAACTCAACGGTTATAATTACTAAAGAGAGTACTAATTACATTGTTGAGATTACAAGTCCTGATAATTAGAGATTAAAATGGCAATAAAAACCAAAGAGTTAACTACTTTCATCGGCACTATCAAAGTCGAATATAATGAGAGGTTCAAGCTCATTGTACAAAGACCTGAAGGTCATATACTCATTGTTGTGGATAATAAAAATATCCTCAGGATCTATCCGGTAAAAGAAGAGAAAAATAAGCTCAAAATTGTACCGGCATCGACAATGCGTTCAGAACTTAGACAATCTAATACGAAAGTGCGTGATGCAATAGTTGAAATAAACGCAACTATAAAGATTACCTATGATGGGGCTTCTCTAATGTTTATTTCTCACGTATGAATAACGATGGTTGGTGGTTTCTTTATCTTAATTGATTAAAAAGAAATCACCGGCCATTTTTTTCTTATTAACAATTAAGTAAAAGATATGGATTATTTAAGTTCAAACTTTACAATAACGCTTTTAGTTACTTTTGTAGAACCCGGTTCTAACGCCAATGACTCAGATTCTGATGAAATACCCAAAACACGCTGGTATGGTATTACATCAGAAATCATATTTTCTTCAATACTCAATATCTTTCCTACTCTTCTGCCGTTATTCTTTGCTACAAATTTTGCTTTCTCCTGAGCTGACTCTATAGCGTTTACCAAAAGTCTGGCTTCATCAATTTTTTCTGGGTCAAGATAATATTCGGGACCATAAACCTCTAAATTATTCTGCTGATTTATCAAACTTAAAAATTCAGATGATTTTGAAATATCATCAAGATCGACCTCTATTGTAGTTGAGGACACCCAAATAAGTTGTTTTTGGGTTGTTCTTACTGTCAAAGGCTCTTTTTCATACTGATAAACATTATTACTAGTGGTTTTGATATTCATTGGGTCAACACCAAAGTTTTTAACCAGCTCAATGAAATTATTAACATCCTTTGCTCCTTGCTCTACAGCTTTATCTTTTTCAGGATCTTCTCGTTTTGCCGTCACCATAAATTTAGCACTTTCATTTGATTCCACAGAAGTTGCTGTACCTGTCACTGAAATGTATTTTTCAGGAGAAATATACAAAGGCCCTAAACGTAGTAGTTTTAATAGTGAAAACATTGAAATCAAAACCAATATTATTAGAGTATTTTTAACAAACGAATTATTAGCAACAAAATCTAATAAAATCTTTATATATTTTTTTGCATCAAAAACTTTAGTTTGTTCAACTTTTCTCCTGGCCATGGTGAGATTATACACGGCAAAATCAATATGCAAAACATCTTCGTGTTTTATTCGGCTTATGATACACTGGTAAATATGCAGCACTCAATTTCGGTAAGTATGATCTACAATCACAAAGAAAAAACTACAAAAATTAAAAAAATAGTCTGGAATAATAAATCCTACGATATTAAAACGCATGGGCTCAGACATACCTACAGCAAAGGCAAATCACTAATACATGTCTTCTCCGTAGCAACAGATACACTCGCATTCAAAATCGAGCTGGACAGCAATTCTCTGGTTTGGAAATTAATAGACACTTATGATCAAAATTTCTCATGAAAATACACGGAAATCTTGAATTTAATACCGGGCTTTCCCATTTTATGCATATTGATTTAAATTCATGCTTTGCAACTATAGAGCAACAAGCAAATCCCCTACTTAGGTATAAACCAATCGCAGTCGCAGCCTATGATACACCCGGGGGTATAATTCTGGCACCTTCGGTGGAAGCAAAAAGGCTGGGTATTAAACTGGGGTTTACGGTAAGAGAAGCCCGTAAAATTTATCCAAAAATAACAATATTAAAACCTGACCCGGACAAATACCGCTACATTCATCACAAGTTGAAAAACTTAATGCTGGAGTACACCGATGCAGTCATTCCAAAGTCTATTGATGAATTTGTCTTGGATTTTAAAGGAAGCCCTCACTTTAAAAACAATCTTTTTGAAATAGGGGCTGAAATAAAACAGCGTATTAAAAAAGAAATCGGAGACTATATAACAGTATCAGTAGGTATATCGAAAAATAAATTTTTAGCAAAGACTGCATCTAATTTAAAAAAGCCTGACGGGCTGGAAGAAATTCATGAGCAAAATTATATGGAGATATACAAAAGACTAGAATTAATAGATTTGACCGGCATTGGACCCAGAATGCTCGTCAGATTGAACAGTTCTGATATTTTTACGGTGATTCAGCTGTATAACGCATCTGCACCGAAATTAAAAAGTGTCTTTGAATCCGTCGCAGGCTACTACTGGTACTTGAAACTTAGAGGTTATGACATAGAAAATTACAAAGATAATAGAAAAAGCTTTGGTCATCAGTATGCACTTCCAAAGCCGTTAAAAACACTGGTACAAATGAAGCCTATACTGATAAAACTGACTGAGAAAATGTGCTACAGACTTCGCGATGCCGGCTATAAAACACAGGGACTGGCTTTATACATGTATTACAGAGATCGTACAGAATGGCATCAAGCAATAAGAACAAAAAAAGCACTGTTTTATACAAATGACATTTACAAAGAGCTTGTGAGGCTTTTTTATAAGTCCAGCCAAAAAGATATAAAGTTGATAGGTATAGCGTGCTTTAATCTTTCTAAAATGAATACGCTTCAGCTGGAACTTTTTACTGACATTCAAAAAGAACTTAAATTGACAAATGCTCTGGATAATATAAATCATCGCTGGGGCAAATTTGTTATCACGCCGGGGGCAATGATAACGGACAAAAACTACGTACCAGACAGAATAGGTTTCGGAAGTGTATAATATTGTCATTTATGGCTAAAGTACCAATAAAAACAGAAAAAGAAATACAAATTATGCGCGAAGGGGGTAAATTATTGGCTCAAGTACTGAAAGAGATGATGGAAATGGCACAAGCTAGCATGGACTGCTGGGATTTTGAGGAATACTTTATTGAATTTTGCAGAAATAATGGCTGTATTCCTGCTTGTAAGGGCTATTCTCAAGCCGGATTACCGCCGTATCCTACAGGTTTGTGTTTTAGTATTAATGAACAATCCGTCCACTGCTATCCTGTAAGAGGAAGAAAACTACAGAATGGCGATCTGGTCACAATTGATACTGTTATTGAATATAAAGGCTATTTTTTAGATAGCGCGGTTTCCTTTGGTATAGGTAACTTACCAAAAAACAGCCAAAAGATACTGGATGCCAGTGAAACGGCTCTTAAAAAGGCAATTTTGTGCATAAAACCGGGTATAAAATCAGGGGTGATATCAAATACAATCGAGAAAACAACAAAAAAAGCAGGGTATTCTGTACTACATGATTATGCAGGCCATGGAATAGGTGAAGAAATGCATGAACCTCCTGAAATTCCATGCTTTGGAAAACCAAATGACGGGGTGATGCTACAAAAAGGTATGGTACTTGCTGTAGAGCCACTTGTATGTGAGAATAGCAACGTACTTGAACACAATAATTTCTGGGAAACAAAAACAGTGGATAACGGTATTTTCGTGCAAGTTGAACATACAGTACTCGTGACCGAAGATGGCTGCGAAATACTTACAAAAAGATGATTGAACAAAAATATGTACCGCCACAACAAAATAAAATGTTTAAGCCTCTCACTTCGATTGTTATTACAGGAGCACTATTAACAGCAGTAGGGATACTCTATCCAAAAATATTCATGGTATTGATCAATTTTTTCTGGATTATGATGCTAATAATTGTAGCTGTATTTTTGATACTTGGTGTTCTCGTTCTTGTAGGAATGAAAGATGAAGTCGGACAGTTTTTAGAAGTGTTATTGGAAGGTTCCTTAACGATTTTAGACGCATTTAACTTTATAAAGCGAATTTATCAAAAATTTATCCAAGTATTAAAAGATTTTATATATCTGATAACGCCAATAATCGCCGTTTGGCTTTCTTTAATAATATATATTGCACTTTTAATACTATACAAAAGTGTCGGTATGTCCGGCGATGTAACTATTTTAACAATAATTCTTACTGTAACAATGGTAGTTGCAGTTGGGGTACTCAATCAAAATAAGAAAATGGCGAACGACGAATCATGGAGTACCATGGTTAGAGCTCGATTTAAAACATATTTTGCTGACTCATTTGAGGTAGTTATATTTATTTTCTTTTTGACGATGGACCAAACAAACTTATTTTTCTTACCTGACAAGCTGAATGTACCTCTACAAGCAAATATTGGCTCTTATGACTTGATGTTAAGAGGTACAAATTACTCCGAACAATTACTTGTTACTATTTATTTGGTAACAATAAGCATATTTTTAGAAATTTTACGCAATGTTATACGCATTTTAGCCATAGCAGTCGGATACTATAAAGAATTTCCAAAAGAAGACAGTCGTATTATAAATATTAAAGAATCTTTGAGACTTAGCTTTGCCGACTCAAAAGACGATTTATTAAGATTTATCACCTTTACCACGTTTTTAGTATTGGTCTTTTTGTTATTTCCCAGACTAAAACTTTTTGCCATGTTTATTGCTACAGCAACAGGAATTGTCTTGGATTTGTTGTTAAAAGATAGACTTACACATAAAAAAGAAAACGACTTGATTTCAAGAATATTGAATAAAATATTTAAAGTTTAATCTTGATCGAACTCGGCATCGTGATATCGCGCTTTGTCGATTATTTCTCTTACTGCCGAATTAAATGATTTTTTCTTAGGACCGGCTGTTTGACGATACATTACATACTCAACCTGGTTTTGTGTAAATTCAATGGGCAATCTTTTTACAAATATCCCTTTCCTTGCTTTTTTCTCAAATTGTTTTATTCTTCTTTCTAAATTTTGGGGGTTGTAGTTAACATAACTCAATAACTTCGAAGGATTTCCTCTTAAGGGAGCTCCCGACGGACTCAAGTGATCCATTCTTAACACTAAGCAAGGCTTATTATTTCCCATAGCATATCCAATTTCGTATCCGATAGAGGAGCTGGAATGGCTTTCTTCTGCAACAAAAATATCTGCGTCTTTTATCCTTTTCTGTACCTCTTTGAAATAATCAGTAATTTGTTCTTTTGAATATTGTCGTGCTTCGTCAGCGGAGATGTTATTTACATCATCCCAAACCTCATATCCAAGATCCCTAAAGGTATCTGCAATTTTTTGCCAATACTTACCATATTCGTTTTTGGCAATTAGCGCAGCTACAAAATATACTTTTCCTTTTGTTGGTTCTTTCATACTGCTATTTTACACAATTTACTATCAAAAATCCAGGTATCTCTTTTTTTCTATCAAATTCTCCGGGAAAAGCGCTTTTATATTTTTTAGGTAATATCGGCTCTTGGATACTTTTTATTATAAAACCAGCCCCAATAAAACTATTTATATAATAAGATAATGGCCTAAGGTAAAAATCAGTATCAATAGTTATACCATTTTTCCAGATATAAGTAGCTTTTCTATGAGTCATGTAAGACGCGTGAAAAGCATTTATTAAATTATGAAATTCCCTTATAAAATTTGGATGTGGAATTATTGAAAGCAGAGACCCACCCTTTTTCAGGACCCTATAGGACTCATTGAGCGCGTGTATGAATGTCTCATCCGAAATATCTTGAAAAACTAAAAAGCTTGTTACTAAGTCATAAGACTCATCTTTTTCTTTAAAATCCTCAGCTAAATCATGAACATAAAAAATATTTTTTGGAAAATCATCTTTTGCATTTGCAATCATTTTTTCAGAAAAGTCAAAACCTACTGCATCAAATTTGTATGTTTCCAGCTTATTAACAAATAATCCGGATCCACAACCTATATCAAGTGCCTTTCCTCCTTGGCTAAAGCTTAATATTCGATCAACCTCAGGAAATATAATATATTTACGACAAAGGTCGCCCTCTTCAGACTTTATATATCTATATTCAGTTGCTACTTTATCCCAGTTGCTTTTAGTCATAAAAAAACGGCTATACAGCCAATTTTACAGGAGATATTATATCATAAATTAAAATACTCACAACTTAGCATTATAACATTAAAATATGTGATTTTTTTCTAATAGTTCCTTTGTGAATATTAAAATCCGGCATATAGCTATTCATGTCAGCCCAAAATGCCTTTGAATGATTCATGTGACGCAAATGCATCACCTCATGTAAGACAACATAATCAAGCTCATTATCAGTTACGAAGTACAGACGCCAATTTAGGCTTATAACACCATTTGAATTGCATGAGCCCCATCTCTTTCTTGCATTTGATAATCTGACTTTTTTGAAATTTACTCCCAGCTCTCGTGCAATTAAATCTATTCTTGTCTTTACCTTCTCAAATACCAGTTTCTTATATATATCAATCATTTCTGGATTATAATTTAACTCATACAATCTTCTTCTGTTTTCCTGATTTTTTATTTTTTGTCTAATAATCCAGTCATTATGTTTTAAAACAAGCTTGCCAACATTGAATATACATGCATATTTTGGTGCTTTTATGATAATATCATCATTCTCATTTACACTAATGGTTACTGTTTTTCTTTTCGAATATTTTATCAATGTTGCCATTTTGTTTAATTTCTTCAATTTGATCGTGATTTAATGTGGAAATTTTTCTAATAAGGTCAATTTTCTCAGAAATTTCTCTAAATTTTTTATATACGGCTTTTTCTTCGTAATGACCAATAATGGGTATCATTTTTTCTTTTAGCTGCGTTTTATAAAGTTCTATGCTCCCTTTCAATAAACTTAGTGGACTACCGGAAGACATACTTGCGTTATGCACTATAAATACTGTATATGCTTCGTGCTTTATAAGAGGCAGATGTTCCTGTATCATTCTAACCCACAATCTATATTCAATCGTGCGTTTGTTATCCTCATCAAAACCACCATATTGTTTAACAGCTTCAGTTTTAACAAAGGTATTCTCATGTGAAATGCAGATAAACACATCAAGTGCTTTTTTTGGATTTGTCTCTAAAATTCTTGTTATAGGTAAATTAACAATTCTACCTTTTATTTCCAAAGGTAGATCCCCTGTAACCCAGACAAGTTCTTTATCCTTTTTAAAATATCCTGCAATTTTACTAAGCACATTTACGTCAATATAATAATCGTCATCGTGCAGATAGTGAATTACATCTCCATTAGCATGCTGAGTAGCCACGTTTAAGGCGTTGGCTATACCTTTAGGCTTAGCATGGATTAATTTTATTTCATAGCGATCTTTATTACGTTTAATATATTGTTTGATAATATCTTTTGAATTTCCCCTATCTGACGAATCATTTATAACATGTTGAATATTTTTATATGTTTGATTTTCCACACTGTTTAACGCTTTTTCCAAATAAGTATCTCTATTATGGGTACATGTTACAACTGTAATTTTTGGATAATTTTTCTGCATTTTATGATTCTAGCAGATTTCTGATATTATGAGTAAATGAACAAAGAGATATTATATAAAAACGCAAAAAAACTTATGATTTCCGGAAAAGGGATTTTAGCGTCAGATGAAAGTTTAGGCAGCGCAAATAAAAATTTGCAGAAAATTAATGTAGAACCAACGGATCTTAACCGCCAAAAATACCGTGAGCTATTTATAAACACAAATGGAATAGAAAGGTATTTATCAGGAATTATTATCCACGACGAAACTTTTTGGCAGGCTGATACAAAAGGAAAACTGTTTAGAGATACACTAAAAGAAAAAGATATCGTTATAATCATAAAAGTTGATGAGGGAACTACCGAAATGCCTAATTCAAAGGGTGAACTTATCACTTTAGGATTGGACAATTTAGAGGATAGACTTAAGAAATATTATGATAATGGGGCTAGAGCTGCTAAATGGCGCGCAGTCATACAAATTGATACCGAAAAGGGATTTCCTACAGCTGCAAATATCGATGCTAATGCGACAGCGCTAGCTGAATATTCATTATTTTGCCAAAAACAAGGTATAGTACCTATCGTAGAGCCTGAGGTACTTTTTGATGGAAATCACAATCTAGAAACTGCTGAGGTTGTTACAAAAAAAACTTTAAATGCTGTATTTAATAAACTGATTGAATATAATGTTGATTTAAAAGGAGTAATTTTAAAATCCAGTATGGTTATACCTGGTAAAGATAATAGAGATGATGTTACGCCCGAAATGATAGCGCAGGCCACAACAAGAGTGTTCTTAGAAACAGTACCTGCAGAAATTCCGGGGATTGTTTTCTTATCAGGTGGACAAGGCCCTGTAGAGGCAACAAAAAACCTTAACGAAATAGCTCAACTCGAGCCTTTGCCTTGGCAACTAGCATTTTCATTTTTAAGAGCTATTGAAGGTCCTGCAGGCTAAATATGGGCCGGAAAAGATGAAAATGTTGAAAAAGCAAGAGAAGAGTTTTTGAACAGGCTGTATCTTAATTCTTTAGCGGATCAAGCATTTTACTCAGAATAAGAACTGTTTGAATATTGATACAGAGCTAAAGAGACAGCAACGGCTAAATTTAAGGAGTCAATGTTTCTTGTGTGGGATATTCTCACAGTATTATCCATTTGCTCGTAAAATTTGTCTAAACCTGAGCCTTCATTTCCGAATATTAAAACTGCCGGTTCTGTAAACTTTACTTTTCTCAGATCTGTTTTTCCTTTAAGTACAAAAGGATATTTTATGTGATTTTTGTAGACAGATTCATATTGGCGAAATGTGTCGAAATATTCAAAGTTAATATCAAATAGAGCACCCATTGTAGTTCTGACAACTTTAGGATCAAAGATGTCTACACCGGGTCTAATTATTACGAGATTTTTTAAACCAAATCCAACCATTGTTCTGATAATTGTACCAATGTTCCCCATATCAGAAGGATTAACTAGCATTACATGCGCCTCAGTATCATTCAATTTTGTTTTATATTTTTCAAATACACCAATTGCATGTGTATTTTCCTTTGGCGCCAGTTTATGTATAGCATGCGGCCCTACATCAAAATTTATCCTGTTTTTATTACACAGCTTTTTTATACGATTAGTAGCTTCAACATCTTTATTTTCGCCTGATAACAATACCGTTTTTACGACACCGGGTTTTTTTTCAAGCAACTCAATCGTTGGAAATAAACCAAAGGTATAGCTATATTCGAGTTTTTTCTTGTAAATACGGAGACTCATGCAGTGATCATAGCATATTGATGGTGTTTTTAATATTAATAAATAAGCGCCTGGAGATAAATTAAGTTTCTTCCAGGCACTTAGTAGTGGTCTAATCGCATCCCGCAAAAAAGCTTGTTACTTTAACAATGTCCCCTTCTTTTAATTCAGAATTTTCAAGAGGATATTCCTGCTTCTCACCATTTAAACAAAGCTTTTTGGGAAATATTGATATCCTTAAAACGTCAATTGAGGACATTCGATCGTCTTCATGAAAAATATATACGTATTCATTTGTATACTTTATATTTGTTACGTTTGGAAACGCTGTTGTTGCTTTAAACGGGAGAAGTTCTAATACAACAACTACCAGCAAAGATAGTGCAACTATATTTTTTTTCATTCTTTCTCCTTTTTGATTTGTTCTATTTTAACAAAATTGACAACAATGTGCTATAGGGTTATGCGGTATGAAAAAGAGGCGGAATTTTTAGTTCTCACCTCTTTTTGGGTTTTTTATCCGAAGATAAAATGTGCCATCAGAAATAGAAAAGCAACATTAAGCATTAATTGAGGTACTTTTCTCATCACTAGTTGCTCTCTGGATTTTACGTAGTTGGTAGTAATTAAATGCAAATTGTCATTTAAATACTTCTCTATCGCTAGAGCAGCCAATGCAAGGGAAAAACAAAAAAACGCAGAATACAGTGTGTTGTATTGCATAATCACAGGCAAAGTAAACATCACAATCATGCACGATGACATAAAAGTCTTTGCGCTTTGTATTCCACAAATAACCGGTATTGTTTTTTTAAATCTGCTTTTTCTATCTGTAGCAAAATCCTCAATATCTTTCATTGTTTCTCTGGTTGCAAACAAAAGAAAGAGAATTAACATTACGCTCAGGCTTTCTTTGACAACTGCGCCTTCGTATAGATAGAGAACAGCAAAAGGAGACACATCAATTGCGGCTACTAATAGCATCGCTACAAATGGAAGTTGTTGTGCTCTTCCGTAGAACCGACAAAGAAACATTATGACAAAATACGCAATACCAATGCTATAATCGAGTAGAAGCATTGCCAGACTAAGGGAAAATGATATTGCCCAAACAATGCGTGTGAGCATTAACATACTTTTCTCATTATCACGGGCAAAAGTCTTACTCTTATAACACGCATCCCTGAGTCTATCGTCATAATCATTTTGCCACATCGTTGCGAGCCCAATAGTTAAAATCGTTACAAACGACAGGTTGTACCTTATGTCATACTTTGATGCAAAGCTGAATGCAACAAAGTTAATAAGCAAGCCACCGAGAATTGATGAGAATCTGCTTGCTCGAAAATATCCTTTTAATTGAGCCATATCAGCCTCCGTTTTTTTTAGTTGAGTGAATTATATTACATATTTATGCACTGCTGAGATTTTATTTTTGAATGACTTTACAGACTACAACTTTTGAGGAATTACAAATCTTTGAGACTTTTTATTTCTTTGGGAGTTAGCTCCCTATATTCCCCCGCTCTTAAACCGGAGAGAGTTAGCGGACCTAACTTTATTCGATTTAACGCTACTACATTTAATCCTAAAACTTTGCACATTTCTCTAATCTGTCTTTTTTTACCTTGATTAAGAGTGATTTCAAATCTGCTTTCTGTCAATTGTTTTACTGTTGTAGGAAGTGTAAGTTCACCGTCAAGATTAACGCCATTCTCCAATTTACTTATTTGATCAGGGGTAAGATCGCTATCGACTACTACATCATAAACTTTTTCTACCTGAAACCTTGGATGTGTTAGTTTTAGTGCCAAATCACCATCATTTGTTAATAATATTAAGCCGGTTGAATTATAGTCAAGTCTGCCAACAGGATATATTTTAAATGGTACTTTCACATGATCCAAAACAGTAGGTCTGCCTCTATCATCTGTTACCGTACTTAATATGTTTGTCGGTTTGTTCAACATGTAATATTTTAAAGTCTTATTTTTTGGATCAATGATTAAATCGTCTAGTGCTATTATATCTTTATTACTATCCACATCAATTACACTACTGCATATTTTGCCATTTATACTTACACGGCCGGTAATTATTGCTTCTTTTGCTTTTCTTCGTGACAATGTGCCATATTGTGAAATGAATGAGTCCAATCTTATTTCCATATAAACATTATATATGATTTAATTTATAATATGGCTGAAAATTGGTATGAAGAAGAAAATACTACGTATACCTCTGATGTTGAATATAACAAATCGCATTGTGTTACCGATGTTTTATTCGACAGAAGCAACGCTGAAGCAGCGGGTGAAGAAACGTCTAAACAATTTAATGAGCTTGGCTTGGAAAAGCAGCATTTTAAAATCCACTCAACAAAGCAATATGATATTGAGACTTTAAAGCAAGAGATAAACATCCCTAATAAGAATATTTATGTGTTGTTACACGGATGGACAGGTACTAATGAAATATGGGATAGCGTACACAAACAGCCGGATATGAAAACAACAATTGAACAAATTCTGGAGAAAGATCCAAATGCCTTAATTATTACACCTGACGGACCGGGATTCGGTCAAACAGAAATGCAGGATATGCCCTTTGATAAACTAGTGGATAAAGTATCTCCGGATGCGTACGCAGATCAGATTGAGTTTGTTCTAAAAAACCAACTTGGTATTACAGAAAAAAAAAGAAAAAACGTTTTCATGATGGGTCATTCATGGGGAGGAGCTGCAACTCTTATGGTAGCAGCAAAAGGGTATGTTCCAAGCGAAAATTGTATTGCAATTGCCCCTGCTCTTTTACCAAAGTTTGAACCAAAAAAATTTTTGAAAGACCCTTTTTCTAAAATGAGAGCTACATATTTTACCCTTGGTGGCGGCCTAGATATGGGAGATTTTATCAATCAATATATAGATGCCGATAAATTAACAAACAGAGTTATTGATTCAAATCAAATTGACATGCTAATGCGTAAGCTCATGGGTACAACTACTAGCGGAGAACTAACACCTGAAGAAATGGATCAAAATTTTAAGGAATTAAAGCAAATTCATGGAAAAGAGATGAGAAAAACCAAAATATCTGCTGCAGTTATGATGGCTTTAGCAAGAGGAACTGACTTTAGTAATATCAACGAAGTAAATCAATCTACTGCCTATAATCGCATGGGAGCATGCAGTATTATGGTTGGAGATAAAGATGATTTAGCACCACGTCTTGAAACCTCAATATTCGTGACCGGTAAGTCGGAAAATACGGCAATAACATCTACACTTGAAGGCGCTTTTGTAGTACACAATGCCGGTCATTACTCAATTCTCTACGGAGGGAAAACTAGAGAAAACGATCCCGTATTTCATCTCTTGTTAAAAGCTGTAGAAAAATCTAAAAATATTGAAACCTTAAGGATGCAAAATATTAAAAATAGAATCGAGCAACCTTTAGAGTCTGAATTATGATAAACCAATTTACACAACTATTATTGTTATCTTTGTTTGGCGGGGTTCTTGCATTATTTTTCAGCATAGTGTTTCTATATAACACAAAATTATATTCATTTTTTGAAAAATATTCATTATCTTTCGCGTCAGGCGTTTTAATTTCTTTCTCTTTATTTGTTCTATTCCCTGAGATTAGCGAAAGCAATGGTAAAAGTACATTATTCATAATTCCTATTTTTATTTTTTTAATGTTTTTACTTGAAAAATATCTTTTGGATATTCATCACCATCCTCATCCTCACAAGCACTATACTAAAAAGTCGTCATCCTCAGTAATTTTCATTTTAATTGGAGATACAATTCATAATTTTGTTGACGGAATTGCAATTGGAACAAGTTTTGTAGTTAGTCCGGCATTTGGATTAGTTACTGCTTTTTCATCATTTTTACATGAAGTACCGCATGAAATTGGCGATTTTGGAATTATGCTGGATGCTAAATGGAAAAAATCTTCAATCGTTGTAGTAAATATAATTTCAGCGCTTTTTACCACCGTTGGGGCTTTTACAATATACTATATTAATCCGCAGCCTTTTGTCATAGGCTATCTTCTATGTTTTTCCGCGGCAATGTTTTTATACATCGGCCTTGTAGATTTGATTCCAAAAATTGAAAAAACAAAAGAAAAGCTATATTCATTTCTTGTGGGTTTTCTTATACCTATTTTAACAACTCTAATTCTGTAAGAGCCGGCGCATAACTTGGATCCAGTTGTAACGCAATATTAAATAATTTTTCCGCTGCTGACTTGTTTCCTTTTGCCGCCTCGATTTGACCAAGTCTATAATAGGCTTCTTTAAAGTTTTTATTTATTTTTAATGTATTTCCAAAGTATTGTGAAGCATAGTCATAAGCACCTGCTTTTAAATAAGTCATACCAATATTATATTGAAGGATATCGTTAGTGCCTGAAAGCTTTAATGCCTTATCGTAATATTCAAGCGCATCTCGTAAACGATCTTCTTTATGTGCGATAATACCTAACTCTAAATAGGGTTTATAATTTAGTGGAGCTACTTTTAGCGCATGCGTCCAGATAGATTCATCATTTTTCCAGTCAAAAGTACGAATTACTGACAGTATCAAAAATACTACAAGTAAAAATGACGACAACGTGTAAAAGTTCTTTTTTGATAGACCGCTTAATAGATAGAAATATATTAACGCACCAAACATACTTGCTACATAAAAATACCTCTCGGCATAATTTACAGCTATATCCTTTGGACTGAATATTGGTAGTACTGATACAAAATACAAAAGTAATAGAGAAAACAGCTTTTTATTGCGTTTATACAATCTAAACAAGATAAAAAATAAAAGCGGATACGCTGACAAATAAATAATGCTAAAAGAAAATTCACTACGAATCGGGTTGTGAACTACGCTTACATTAAAAGGAAACACTAATGTACCAAAAGTTGACCAAATGTTTTTTCCTATCATTAAAATTCTACTTGGAGAATCAGCTAAAACCTGAGCCTCAGTCAAACGTTCAATTCTCTTTCCGTATAGATTAGTCATCATTGAAAAAATGTATACAACCGCAATTAATACAAAGATTCCATAGCTGTAAAAATCTATTTTCTTATTATTACCCCAATAAAAATAATCAAGTGCAATTATTATCGGCGGAACAACCAAGAGCCAGGGATTACCAAGTAAGTACAGACTTATTGAATAAATAATTAAAGAAATAAAAAAATATACTTTGTTTTTTGTAGCGTGAAAATGAATGAAAAATAATAATACAAGAAAAACAAATAAAGCGTTATATAGGTAAATACTGCCGGCAACCCAGTTTACGGTTTCGCCAACAACAGGGTTTATTGCAAAAAATAACGTGATAATTATGCCGGTAAACTCTTTTTCTTTCAGTAATGACCTTACAATAAGGTATACGAGAATTGAATTAATTATATGGATGATCAGTGAGTGCGCATGATATGCCGAAGGATTAAACTCATAAAATTTATAAATAAGAGCAAAAGCCAAATCTTTTGGATTTCTTGTTGCTAAAGACGCGTTAATATCCATAACTTTTGGATTTTCTAAAACATTTGCCACATCGTCATAAAGTAAAAAATCATTATTTAATACGTTTGCGTAGCATAAAACGACTACACCAACAATTAATAATATTGACCTAAATATTTTTAACATATCCATGTTTAAGCGTACTAACCGTATACAGTAATATCAATACTTTCACAGTTTAATCTTTTTAGTCATTCTACATGTATAATGCGTTCATGATAAAAAATATAATTATTGCGTTACTTATCTTAATTTTTGCCGGATATACCTTTTACAATAAAAATCAAACCTCCACCGAAACACCTAAGATAATGGATGATACAGATAAGACATCAGAAAAACCCAATATTGTAAAAGATATCACTAATAAAAATGAGGTAACAATAGATTTAAGTAATAAAGGACTGGAAAAACTTCCTGCATATGTACTCGAAAGTAAAAATGTAGAGGTATTGGATATCTCAAACAATAAACTAACCGGAGCCTTGCCTGCAGAAATAAGACATTTAAAGAACCTTAAAATACTTAATCTGAGTAATAACGAATTTACCGGGGTATCTGCAGAAATTGGCCAACTTCCAAAATTGGAAGTCCTTGATTTATCAAATAACCAACTAACCGGATTACCCTACGAACTTGGAAATTTAAAAAGCTTAAAGACGCTTGATTTAACGAATAATGACTATTCAAAACA
>CAZPYT010000018.1:0-18083 GCA_964590955.1 uncultured Candidatus Saccharibacteria bacterium
TGATAACAGCCGAAGTCACACCGTTGGTAGCAAAGAGTATTTCATCAGCACCCTGAGTATCAATATATGTATTAGTATCATCCTGGAATGCAAATCTGGTACCTCTTATTTCACCGACTACTTCCAGTTCTACAGACGGAGCAGTAGTACCAATACCAAGTCTGCCTGTGTCTGTTATTACCACATCAGCTGCATCTTGCGGGTAAATATAAGTTGCTGCATCTCTCCAAAGACCTGATTCTCCTGCTTGTAAACTTCCTATTATTGAATCTAAAGCATCTATGGATAAAGTAAGTGATTCATTATCTGTTACATAATTATCGAAAGTATATGATCTGTTTCCTAAAGCACTATCGATTTCTGAGAAGCCCCCCTGCACAGTAGTATTTGCAGAAATATTGTC
Source organism: uncultured Candidatus Saccharibacteria bacterium (assembly GCA_964590955.1). Taxonomy (GTDB): domain Bacteria; phylum Patescibacteriota; class WWE3; order UBA101185; family UBA10185; genus CAZPYT01. The sequence continues at coordinate 404 of CAZPYT010000018.1, forward strand.
AAATGAATTATCGAATAAACCTACTAAGGATGCGCCTGAAGCAAGTGACGCGTTATCGTTGAGTCCGGTTGCACCGACATACAAATCAGATCCGGCTGAAACATTCACATCTCCGGCAACATCAAGGGCATATCCTGGAGCGGTTGTACCAATGCCTACGTTTCCTTCTATAATCAGACCATTTGACGGAGCAGTATATCCGTTGTTTACAAAGTTAGAACCTAAAACTGTACCGCCTGAAACTGAAAATGTATCGGAAGGATTACTGGTTCCAATTCCAACAAAGTTCAAGCCTGCATCTACGAAGAATAAGAACGGTTGTAAGTTGCCGGAAATTCTAAAATCAGCATCATTGGCTTGTTGATTGAATATTGCAGAACCATCTGAGTTAAGGAGTATATCTACTCCTGGTTCTGTATTTCCGCCAATACCCACATTATCTGTAGGGGTATTAGTGTAAACTAAAAATCCACTCTGTGACCATTCGCTGATTGCAAGATTGGTTAGTAATGCTGCTGATGCACCTTGTCCCATGTATAGTTGATCGTCGTCGGTGTCCCAACAAATCTGACCATCCTGAGTTGCGTTAGAGCACGAAGTGCTTTGTGGTATAAGTAAACCTTCTTGGTTGGATGACATGTTGATGTTTGAAAGATCCACTAAAGCACCGTCAGCAACGTAGATACTTCCATCTGCTGCTATTGTTAAAACATCAGTAGGTACACCGTCTGCATCTACAGTCAGTCTTAAAAAGTAAAAATTACCGTTGGCCTCTTCGTTTGATCTTAGTGTAAGCACATCTCCTGTGAAGGCGGTATGTGCTGCTAATACATTAACAATATCGCTATTGTCTGCATCCTCAATACTTAGGGCTTCGGAAGGAGCAGTAGTGCCAATACCAATATTTCCGTTGTCTTGTACATAAAATCTAACTGCGCCTGAAGTCATAATCATCAAATCGTCAAATTCAGAAGTGATGTCGCCAAAGATAATATCGTCATTTGAGTCGATCCCTAATATGTCTCCCGCATTACCGCCATTGTCGTACCAAAGCATAAATTGGTTGTTATCCATGAGTACATTTCCACCTCTAATTTCAAGCAGTTCAGTGGGATCAGTAGTACCAATACCGATGTTGCCGCCATTTTCTACTGTTAATACTGCAGAACCGCTGTCTCTGATTTCGAATAAGTTACCTGCACCCAGCTGATCTATGGCCAGCGCAGTTGATGCTGAGTTGATTTGAGTGAGTAGGGTAGACTGTAATACGATATCTGCACCTGAAGGGTTGATAGTAAGATCACCTACTGCAGAAACGCCAAAATTTACAAGATTTGATTCATCGTATCCTAATATAAATTGGTTGGCATTTGTACCGAGAACCTCAAAGTCTGCTGCCGGTGTAGTAGTTCCTATTCCGACGTTGCCTCCTGTGTAGTAAATATCAGATCCTATTCCATTAAGGGTCCACAATTCTTTAGAAAGTGCAATCCATTGAGTTCCGTCGTAGTAGTTCAAGTCGGAGCCACTGTTATACAAGTCACCTGAAACAGGTGCTGCAGGTATGCCTGTTGCATTAAGTCTCATAGGTCCATTTATGTCTAAAGTTCTGTTAGGTGCGGTAGTTCCTACGCCTAAATTACCTGAAGCATCAATTACAATTCTATCTGTGCCGCCGGTTGCAAAGGTGATTAAGTCAGCTCCCAAAGTATCAATATAAGTGTTGGAATCATCCTGAAACGCAAAAAGGGTACCTCTTATTTCTCCAAGTACCTCTAGTGCGACGGCAGGATCAGTTGTACCAATTCCAATTCTGGAAGTATCCGTAATTACAATATCTGTAGCATTTTGTGGGTAAATATAAGTTGATGCGTCCCTCCAAAGACCTGATTCTCCTGTCTGTATGCTGAATACTGCGATGTCCAATGCGTCAACTGATTCGGTCAATGTTTCTAAATTATTGATGTAGTTCGCTTCTGTATATGTTCTATTGCCTAATTGGGTGGCTCTCAAGTTTTCGCCTTCTATAATTAAATCGCTACCGGAAGAAATTCTCACGTCACCATTGATGTCTAAAAGATATGCCGGATCAGTAGTGCCTATTCCTACTGCGCCATTTCCGTCCAAGAATAATATTTCTTCTGCGGTATTTGAATTGAAGTATCTTAGATCCACGTTTGCTGTTCCGCTGTAAAGATCTATGGTTGTATTGTCATCGACGGTCATGTCGTCAATAAACTGAGCGTAATCGAGTGAATCATCTGCAATTAATGAGGCGGTAATGCTAGACCATACAAGAGTACCACTGCCGTTGTTTGCTAATACGTAGTTATTTAAACCATGTGATCCGGGAAATGTGTAAGTAAGACCATTGAGAGTTACTTCATCTGTAACTTCAAAATCGCCCACAACATGAAGTGTCTTATCAGGAGAATTTGTACCAATACCTAATCTGGTCGTGCCATCATCATAGTAAAAATTATCTGCGTCTTGTATAAAGGTTGATCCGTCACTGTAGTAGATCCCGCCTTCTTCAACAGTTATATCAGTTAGCAGCTCGATTTCATCAAAAGCAGCGGAAATTGTAGTAAGTCCGGATAATAAATTCAATTCTTCGGCTGTTGCTGAAACGGTAACTCCATTAATTTGCCATTCACCGGCAAGGTTTAAAGATCCTGAGTAATTTAGATTGTCTACTATGTTGTCGTCATCGATTACATTAATCCCGATAACTGCATTATCTAAACCTAAAGCTATGACCTCACCCTGAATATCCAGTTCATTTTCGAGTATATCTTCCGACGCGTCATCTAACGCCCCAAGATTTCTGATTTCGCCATTTCCCAAAAAGTCAACAAAATTTGTCTGAACACCGCCGCCAAGATTTGAGAGTCCTTCTACATTAAGTGTTTGTTTGAAATTTGCGGGTACGCTTACGCCAAATTTAATATCTCTTTGTCTGTCTTCAGCTGCAAGAACCGCTGCCATTTCTCTACGATCTTTATCATCTCCCATTTGATATCTGAAAAGGTCAAATTTAAAGAATGAGTTTCTTGCAGGATTTACTGCTAAAGATTCTGATAATAGTTCTGGCGATGTTTTGATTACTAGTGCAGCTAGAGCTGTTATTGACATCATTATAATAAATGCTGAAGTAGCCAGCAGTCTTGATTTAAGAAGATTTTTTATTTCTAAGACTCTTATTACATGTGATGTGTGATCGGTTTTCACATACTGATCAGGGTGAACCGGGATAATGTTGTTCTTTACAAATAGCTCATCCATTGCTTGTTTTACCGGAATCTCAGTATGTAACTCAGTATTCGCTAAATTGCTGTTTTGTTCATTACTTCCATTTTCATTAGCCAAAACTGTTTGTGTATCCTCTGTGTCTTTATCAAATAACTGAGCGAATGAATCTTGCTGTGTTCCTAATGTATTTATCTCTTCGTAAGATATTGTATTTGGAATGCCAAGTTTGCTTACAAGGATATTTTCATTTTCGAGCTCCTCATTCTTAATTGCTTCTTTCAAATCTAAAATTTCTTGTCTAAGAAACACTCTGTATCCATTGGGTTGTCTTGTTGCTTGTATCTTACCTTGTTCCTCGTATCTTCTTAGTGTAGTAGGAGAGACCCCTAGTAATTTAGCGGCTTGAGAAGTATTTAGTATATTTTTTTTAGTATTTTTATCTGATTCTAAGGCAGGCATTCTAGTAATCTTTCAGGTCTTTAACCTTCTTTCCCATTCTTTTTCGTGTAGCTAAATGGAAACGATATATAAATGCTACCCAAGCATATATTTCATGTCAACACTTTTATCGCGGTAATATAGTTATAAGGTAAGGTTTGAGTACACTTACGACAACATACTTTGACATAGTATTAAATTCTCAGCCTATATCCTCTAGTAAAGGGTGGGGGAAGATATGACACATTCTCAGAGTGGGAATGTCATACTATTTACTAGAGATCATTTACGCGATCTTCGCGCTTGTACTACAGGACCCTGGACCCCAGCCGCATAAAGGTGACATAGGAGGAAGAAATGAGAAATAAGGGCATAATATTTAGTGGATGACAAAGGAGGACATTGAGCCACTCAGTTGTATAATGAAAAATGCAGACAGGCGGATATGCATATAATGGCATAAAGAATAAAAGTTTACTAAAGATCATCCTGATGAAAAAAAGAAGATTTATTAGAGAATAATTAGCAAAGAAGAATAAAGAATTATATAATTGTAAAAATTAATTTTGCATATTGATAATAAGATTATTGTTAATAAAACTATAAGTGTAAAATATTTAATTTATAAGAGATTAAATCAACGACTGCGCACTAAAGTGTGCAGACTGCTGTTTGATCTTACTGTTTGCAGCTTCCGCTACGCTACAGGCACGAATCCATCTCTGTGTTAAAACAAAGAGTCTTAATTCTTTGATCAAATAAAATAGATTTTAGGCAAGAAAACAGTTCATTATCAAAAAGTAGCGTAAAGCGTATAAACTGCAAGAGTAAAGATAGACTATAAATTTTTATGCCACTGCAGCATTAAATAGAATATAAAAAGACAGGAGCATAAGCAGATTGATCTACTTCATAGACATGATAATAAAAATACTTCGTGAAAATGATGTTGATGCACCCTAAGAAAATAAGAAACACAGAATAATGTAATGTAAAAATCAGCGCTATCTATAGAACACGAAAGCAAATCAAACAATCCATTAGATTTTTTATATTTGTTAATATAATATTTATATATGTCTGCCATAAGAAAAACCACATTAAGGATTACAGGAATTATTTTTCTAATTTTTACGCTTTCTGCAAATACTGTAACTGCGGATTCTTACGATTTTGCGATATCAGTTCCCATAAGAGACCCTAATGTAGCAGAAGGGTCTGTTATTAGTTATGTGGATGGTGAATATGTGCTAAGTATTGAGGCTTATGATAATAATATATTTGGAATTGTCTCCAATGATCCGGCTTTATATCTGGAAGATGTCAGTTTGGAATCTTATGCGCTGGTTGGTTCAAAAGGCGAAATGGATGTACGAGTGTCTTCGAAGAACGGAGCTATTGCTAAAGGGGACTACCTTACATCGTCCGAAATACCGGGAGTAGCACAAAAATCAGATAAAAGCGGCAGAGTTATCGGTATCGCTTTGGACTCCTATGAGGAGGTTGATCCTAATAGCATAGGTCTAATAGCTGCCTATATTGATATTAAATCGCATTTAAAGCAGGAGTCTCTGACAGAAAATTTACTAACTGTTATAAGTGACGGTTTATCGTCTGCGTTCTTGACACCTTTGGCGTCTCTTAGATACATTATGGCTCTTATTGTCACTGCTATTACCTTTGCAATAGCATTCTTATCGTTCAGCCGCTTAACCAGCCGCGGAGTTGAAGCGCTGGGAAGAAACCCGCTTGCCGGATCATCGATTAAAAGTGTCATTGTTTTTAACTTTATCTTGACTTTTATTATAATAGCGAGTGGTTTGGCAATTGCCTATTTAATCCTTGTGCTGTAAAGTTAACTTATGATTAATCTGCCCGATTTGAATCTATATTATGTGTTTATTTTTCTTTTTGTGACTTCTTTTTCGTCCTTCGTAATATTACTTGGCTATACACTTTACTACTACATATACAAGCGCCATGTTGAACAAGAATATCATGACCCTAGAGATATTGCTCTTCATGAGGCACTAAAAATTGTTGAAACCGCAAGGGCGAAGGCAATTGGCCTTTTGAGCAGTGCGAATGAAGAAGCAAAAACAATCTTACATGATTCAGAAGAAGTACACTCCGGTGTGAAAGAATTGTTTGATAGCCGGATGCAGTCTATCGGCGCTAAACAAATGCAGGCATTTGATCAGATGTCTCATGATCTTCTTGAGTCCTATAAAGCTGTACTGAGCCAGGAGAAAGATACTTCCATCAGAAATATAAGTGACCTTTCGACGCAATTAAAAACTGCATTGGTTACAGATGTTTCAACATTTAAGGAAAATATCCAAAAAATTACAAGTTCTACTGAATCAAAAATCAGAGATGATCTTACTCAGCAGTACAATGGTATTTCTCAGCAGATAGCTACTCTTAAAACAAATCTGCAAAAAATTTCAAATGATGCTGAGCAGAACATGAAAGGCAGTGTATCGTCACAAACTGATCTGGTAAATAAGGAGATCTCTTCTTTTGCCTCTAAAATAAATCAGTTGGCTATGACCACAGAGCAGAAAATTACCTCAGAAATCACAAAAGAATATTCCATAGCAAGAGATTCCATACATAAATTTACCACTGACCTCAGCAAAATTATCCAAAATGCCGAAAATGATCTTAGAGGCGGTATAAAAGCAGAATTTGACCAGGTAAGAAAAGATTTGGATCAATACAAAAATGACAGATATGCAAAAATAGACCAAATTGTACGAGGCGTTCTAGAAGAAGTGGCTAGAGATGTCTTGGGTAAGACAATGAATGCCAAAGATCATGAGGAGCTTATTATGAAGTCTCTGGAAAGTATAAAGAAAACCACTAATTTGAAAGAGCTATGAGAGAATTAGATGCACAAAGCAAAATGTTATTGTGTTCTTCTATAAGAACCTCAAGATATTCACGAAAGGTTGTGAGCTTATTGAGGGATTTATCTGATGGTTTATATAAAACCGATCAGGCTGATTCCGTAAAAAATCTAGACACACTCATGGATGAAGAACTAGCCGGGGTGATGAATAAGATACTTGAATCAACCGATTTAGACAAACCGATGGATGTAGAGCATATTTTACGCCAGATTATAAATTTTTTGAATGGTGTGGAAGAAGTTAATTTTGTTATTCCTATTATTCCTAAAAAAGAATTTGTGAAAAGACTTTATGATTGGTGTGTACAAAATATTCGCGGCGAAATTCTTTTGAACTTTACAACAAATAGGTTAATGGATAGCGGTTTCTTAATGATTTACAAGGGAAAATATTTTGAATACTCCTTGGAAAATTTGTTGAATGAATATTTAGGTTCTCATGATCTAGGTACATATTTCGATCGGGCTGTGGCCGTGACTACTCAACCTTCTCAGGAGGTCCAAAATTAGCTCAGGATGGCATATGACAATAAACTTTGAAGAAACATTACAAACAACAAAAGAGATAGGCTACGTAGCGTTAACAGCGTATCCTCTTATGTACGTGAAGGGTTTGCCTTCTGTAAAAATGTCGGAAATTGTGTATTTCGAGTCGGGCCAAATGGGTATGGTTATTAGTCTTTCTGAAGAATATGCAGAAGTGGTTCTTTTTTCAAAATCATCTGTAGCTATAGGTACTAGAGTAGTTCGCACAATGAAACCGTTCTCTATACCCATTAGTGACTCCTACATTGGCAAAGCTATAGATCCTATGGGCAGACCTTTTGATAAATCTGTTGTTATCGACAACATTAAAGAAGAAAGGTATATTGATGCACTTCCTACAAAACTGGATACAAGAGAAAGAGTAACAGAACCATTATTAACAGGTGTATCTATTGTTGATATGATGGTTCCTTTAGGAAAGGGTCAACGAGAACTTGTACTTGGGGATCGAAAAATTGGAAAAACATCTTTTCTGCTTCAAACGATCATGACACAGGTTAAAGCTGGTACTTTATGTATTTACGCGGGAATTGGACGTAAAAAAATGGAAGCCAAATACGTGGAAACCTTTGTTAGAGATAAAGGTCTGGGCGGTAATGTAATTAACATATTTTCATTTGCTTCAGATCCGTTAGGCTTGGTATATATTACACCTTATTCTGCCATGACCTTGGCTGAATACTATAGAGATCAAGGTAGAGACGTGCTTGTTATTCTGGACGATTTAACTGCTCATGCTAAATACTTTAGAGAAATGTCTCTTCTCAATAAAAAATTTCCAGGTAGAGAATCTTATCCCGGCGACATCTTTTACACACACGGTAGAATGTTTGAGCGCGCCGGTAATTTTAAGCATCCTTCCGGACCCAAGTCTATTACCTGTTTGGGTGTTGCAGAAACTGTCGGCGGTGATATTTCAGGTTATATTCAAACTAACTTAATGTCTATAACAGACGGTCATATTTTCTTTGACAATGACATTTTTGAAGAAGGGCGCAGACCTGCGGTAAACACGTTCTTATCAGTTACAAGAGTTGGACGCCAGACACAGACTAAACTCAGGTGGGGAGTTAATCGTGAGTTGACTACATTCTTCACACTTTCGGAGAAACAGAAGAGATTTTCACATTTTGGCGGAGAGCTCAACGAAGGCATAAAGGCAACACTTGAGATGAGTGAGAGGGTTGATGCTTTTTTTACGCAGCCTATGGGTACGACAATGTCCCTAAATCCCCAAATAATTTTCTATTGTTTAGTTTGGGTTGGTGCCTTTAATACATACTCAAAAGAACAAATAAAATCATCTGCGCTGAAGATGGAAGCGAAGTATCAAACAGATTCAGCATATAAGAGCAAGCTTGATGGTTTTGTAGAAGGCACACAGGAATTTAATACACTATTAGGTCAGATTAGCGGAAAGGCACAAGAGTTGATGAAGGAGCTGACGAATGCATAGTTTAAAAGATATAAAAAAAGATTTACTGGTTCTTAGAGACTTTCATGACATTATGGAGACGTATGAGGAAATTGCTGCTATAAGAATGCGCAAAGTCAAAAAGTCAGTTTTACTGGAGAGAGAGTTTTTAAAAGGGTTAAGTGACGTTTTTAGATTTGTCGAGATGGCTTATGACACTTATCTCGTAAAAGTAGGAAAATACGTGAGGGGCAAAAGACATTTTATAAAAACAAATAACAAAGATGTGCTCATTTTACTGTCTGCCAATATGGGCTTGTACGGAGAAATAGTTCACAAGATAGTAAATAAATATGTTGATGATGCTGCTAAAACAAATGCCGAACTTGTTGTAATTGGTAAAAGAGGTAAGAGGTCGGTTGAAGTCCTCTTGCCTAATAGGGAATTCCAGTATTTTGATTTTTCGGATTCAGGTTCTGATGAAGAGAATCTAAAAAGGGTGTTGGATTATATACTGCAATACAGAAATATTTATGTTTATCACGGTCTCTTTGATTCCATTTTAAAGCAAGATGTGTCCATCAATAACGTAACCGGTGATATTTCTAAATTTGCTTATTCTGAGGACGCACCGAAAGAAGAAGAGCTTGAGGATCCAAAATTCGGTTTTTTTGAACCGTCGATAGAGGATGTAGCTGCTTTTTTCGAGACCCAGACATTGTCGGTAATTTTTGAACAAGCCATACACGAATCAAGTTTGAGCAAATTTGCATCCAGAATGGTTTCGCTTGATATGGCTGTGTCGAACATTAATGAACAGATTAAGAAAACAAACTTTGATTTTAAGAAAATGAAGCATAGATCTTTTAATAAAAAACAAATAGTATTAGTTTCAAGTATCTTTGCGTTGCGTACCGTAACGGCGAAGAGCAAGAAATAAAATGGAAGATATAACTATAAAGAACAGCAAAGTAATTAATACTTCAGTATCAGCCAGAGTAATTGGCGTTAAGGGTTTTGTTGTGGAAGTAGAATTTACCGGTGATGAGAAGCCTGCTTTAAATGATATTTTGATTTTACAGGGTAATGATAATGTTAAAATGCAGGTCTTCAGATCTTCCACCCGCAACAATTTTTATTGTTTATGTCTTGCCAATATAGAACAGGTTTCGCGCGGTGCTAAAATAATCAATACAGGAAAGCCTTTGCATATTCCGGTTGGCGCTGGCTCATTAGGTAGAGTTATTGATATTTTCGGTTTACCAGTTGACGGTTTGGGTGAGATTAAAGCTGACGCATATTGGCCGATATATCGAAAAGCACCAAGCTATAATGAGGTGCCAGACCATCTTGAGATCCTTGAAACCGGCATTAAAGTTGTGGATTTGTTTTGTCCGATAGTTAAAGGAGGAAAAGCCGGTTTATTCGGAGGTTCAGGTGTTGGCAAAACAGTTTTGCTTTCTGAAATAATGCACAATATTGTAGGGCAGGATATGCAAAACAACGTTTCTGTTTTTACAGGTATTGGTGAGCGTACAAGAGAAGGACATGAGCTCTTTTTAGATCTTGAAAAAAATGGGGTTTTGGATGGGGTTTCTTTAATTTATGGCGCAATGGGCGAGAACCCTTCCGTTAGATTTTTGACAGGGGCCGGAGGTACTACTATGGCTGAATATTTTAGAGATCAAGGAAAAAATGTTTTGATGTTTATCGATAACATTTACCGTTATGCTCAAGCAGGAAACGAACTCTCACTCTTAATGGATACCATTCCTTCAGAAGACGGTTATCAGGCAACCCTGTCATCTGAAATGGGCGCTTTACACGAACGCTTAGTTTCAACCAAAACAGCTTCAATTACAACTATAGAAGCAGTATATGTTCCTGCAGATGATCTATTGGACCAAGCTGTTCAAGCAGTTTTTAAGTTTTTGGACTCTTCGGTAGTTATGTCAAGAGAGGTTTATATGCAAGGTAGATATCCTGCTGTTGATATTTTGGAATCAGGTTCAAGCGCGATTAACCCGGAGACTCTTTCCGAAGAACACTATTTAACAGTTTTGGCGGCTCAGGCACTTTTGAAAAAAGCGGACTCATTGGAAAGAATAGTTTCGCTGGTTGGTGAAGCAGAACTTTCGGAAGAAGATCGAACGATTTATCAGCGGGCTAATAAAGTGCGTAACTTTATGACTCAAAACTTTACCGTTGTGGCTGGCCAGACAGGAATGAAGGGTGCCTTTGTTTCAAGAGAAAATTCTGTTAGGGGTGTCAAAAGAATTATAGATGGTGAGTTTGATTCTATATCAGAAGATAAATTCATGTTTATTGGTGAGGTTGACGAAGCCAAATCCAAGACAAGTTAGCAGTTATGAATCCTGAAGATAAATTTAAGCATCTTAAAGCACAAAAAGCAGATATCGAACCTAAAAAGTCTTCAACTGACAAGTCGAAAAGTAGAAATGATGCAGATGCAAATTTATTGAGTAGACACATCGAAGAAAATATAAAAGTAGATATCAGAAGTAGAAAAGAGCAATTTTTTGATGGAAATGCAAAATCGGTTTCTTCGATTAACGATACAGGAGAATTTGATGTATTGCCTAAACACGCAAACTTTGTGACATTAATAAGGGGTTATGTAATTGTAGATAGGGGACTTCCTACTGAAAAGAAATTTGAAATTGATAACGGTGTGTTAGCGTCAAAAACTGGTGCGGTTGACGTTTACCTTGATTTTTGATTTATTCAAGCTCTACACAATGAGATTTACCCATCGTAGAGCATAGGAATACTGATTTTATGAATTCAGGTTTAGCTTTTTGAGGTTTATGCTGTCTCAATGTAGTTAAGACCTCGTTCAAGTTTTCCTCGAGTTTATCTTCGCTAAAACTAACTTTACCGATGCCTGTATGGATAATAGGTGCATTCGGCTCCAATCTGATTTCGATTTTCCCTTTTTTAAATTGTTCCACAGCTTTTTCTACATCTTCTGTTACGGTGCCGTTTTTTGGATTAGGCATTACGCCGGCCGGACCTAAGACTCTGGCAATTTGTGCTAATTTTGGCATTGTTCTTGGTTCTGCTACTAACACATCGAAATCAACGCCCGGTTTAATATCACCTTTTTCAATCTTTTTCAAATCTCCCTCGACTAATTCCAGGTCTGCACCGTTTACTTTCTTTGAAGCAAAAACTGCAACTTTTAAAGTTTTTCCTGTCCCGTGGGGAAGCATCGTAGTATATCTTACAGATTGGTCTTGTTTTTTAGGATCAAGGTCAAGGTTAATGTGAACTTCTAAAGTCTCATCAAATTTTGATTTCGAACCTTTTTTAATTTCTTTGATTGCATTTTTTATTGTATATTTTTTTATTTCTTTCATAGGATTATTTTTCCAGTTTAACTCCCATTGATCTTGCAGTACCTTCCACTACTTTTACTGCCTGATCTACATTATTTGTATTTAAGTCAGGCATTTTAACTTTTGCAATTTCTTCTGCCTGCGCTCTTGTTAATGTACCTATTTTATCTTTATTTGGTACAGCAGAACCTTTAGCAAGTTTCAAAGCTTTTTTAATCAGTTCTGAAGTAATAGGTGTTTTGGTAATAAATTTAAAAGATCTATCTTCAAATACAGTCAAAACGACCGGTATTATATCGTCGCCCATTTGAGCTGTCTTAGCATTGAATTCCTTGCAGAATTCCATTAAAGCGACGCCATGCTGACCCAAAGCAGGCCCAACCGGAGGTGCCGGAGTAGCTTTACCGGCAGTAATATTAAGTTTAACAATTGCCTTTATTTTTTTACCTGATTTAGGTTTTGCATCTGCCATATATTTATATATTCTGAACTTGCACGAAGTCCAATTCTACAGGAGTTTCTCGCCCAAATACAGAGACAAAAACTCTGACTTTGCCTTGATCCTCATTAACTTCATCAACTTTTCCTAAGAAATCTCTAAAAGGTCCCTCCATAATTTTGACTGAATCGCCGACAGTGAATTTAGCCTCAAATTTTGGAGCTTCCATAGTAGCAAATTTCATCAGTGTCTTAACTTCAGCTTCCGGGATTGGTGTTGGAGTGGAGCCCATTCCGACAAAACCGGTGACACCTCTTGTTGATCTGACTAAAAGCCAGGCATCATCACTCATATCCATCAGCACAATAACATAACCCGGGAACAATCTTTCGTCCACTGATCTTTTTTTACCTTCACTAATTACTATTTTTTGTTGGTGGGGGATAAAAATCTTAAATATTTTTTCAGTATATCCGCCTGATTCTGCTCTTTGTTTTAACGTGATAGCAACCTTTTTTTCGTGTCCTGCGTATGTATGTACAACATACCATTTGGCTGTTTCAGATACATTTGCATTTACAGTAACAATACCTTCTTCTTTATTAAAGCCGGTTTCATCGAGTCTTGGCGATTTAGTAGCATTTTCGGTTTTGTTATCTTTTTTATTTGTCATTTTACAAGTATAGCGGAAAGAGCTTCTTTTAGCAGAAGATCCAGTCCCCAAACATATAATGCAACGCCTAAACTAACACCTAAAACGTACCCAGTCAAGCGAATTGTTTTATCTTTTGAGGGCCAAGCTACCTTTTTAAACTCAACGTAAGCCTCTTCAAAAAACCTCTTAATTTTTAGTGTCTGGTTTTTAAGCGTTTTCACTTGGAGATTCTAGCATTTTTTTGCGACTGGGGGAAGTTTAGAAAGTTTCAAACTAGTTGCATACTTTATATCTTTTTAAAGATTAGTAAAGTATGCAACCAATTGATTCGATCTTGAATTTACTATTATCGACGGCGTCTTGTAGCAACCTTACGGATGATCACGAGTATTCCAGGGATCAAAGATACCCAGGCGAGTTTGCCTGTGAAAAAAGCTTTGAGTTTTGGTATATATCAATGGCTGGTGAATGCAGCTATCACATGCCTTATTTCAGAATATCTTCAATATTAAACTCATAAGCTGTATAGTTTTACTACCTGTATTAGGTACCATTTTTCCCATATGTTATAATCCCCGTATGCTTCTCGGCTTATTATTTTCACAGCCCCTAATATTCATTTTAGTAGTAACAGCACTTGTTATGTCTTTGACAATTCATGAGTTTGCGCATGCATTCGCTGCCGACAAACTTGGTGATAATACCCCGCGTCTTTTAGGCAGATTATCTTTAAATCCAAAAGCTCACTTAGATCCAATCGGTTCGTTGTTGCTGCTAGTTGCAGGCTTTGGATGGGGGAGACCGGTTCCTTTTAATCCGATAAATATGAAAAATCCAAAAAGAGATTCAGCAATTGTGGCTTTTGCAGGTCCGCTTTCAAATATTTCACTCGCAGTTGTTTTTACTTTGTTACTTAATATAATCGGAACATCTTCTATTCTCTCCGGGTTTTTTTATCGCGTAATATTTTATAACCTTGTTTTAGGAATTTTTAACCTCATCCCTCTACATCCACTAGATGGCTTCAAAGTTGTAGCAGGTCTACTTCCTACAAATCTACACATTCAATGGATGGAAATGGAAAAGTATGGAACAATAATGCTTCTAATTTTAGTAGTAACCGGCAGTGTTGATATTGTAGTAAGGCCGCTAATTAATGGTGCGTTATTACTACTGGGATTGTAGTATCCATTTTTTTACTGTACCTATAATTAGTTTGTAATCTAATGTGCGTTGTTGTATATGCAGTTTTAATTTGACCATTCACGCATGGGTGATAAAATATATCTAGTATCCTGAAGAGTACGTTTACATGGATGAATAGTAATTGCTTCACCTATATTAATAGGGATCAAGTGTCACTTTAAAACGTAGTTTTAGAGTGCATGATACCTACGTTCAAACGAACAGGTTTTTTACTATCCATGCTCCGGCTCGTCGGGATCGGTCTTATTCATTTCAGCTGAAGAAAGGGAATTTATGTTTGATGATTCCTTGATCTAAAGCCTCAACACAAGTTGAGGCTTTAGTGTTTCTTGCCAAGTTCACTTTTTATTACTCAAAACCTTATTCTGATATAATTCTGTTAAATTAAACAATAAAGGAGACGATAACTATGCCTCAAAGTACTGATGTTTGGCTTCCTGAAGAGTCCTCGCTTTCTGGTCGTACTTTGTTGTTAGTAGGGGAGACTTGCGCAGATGGAAATGAAACAGGGCGTGATTATAAGGGCAAGATGAGCACTCACGGTTACGATATGGCCAAATACTTAAAAGTGTCAATTAGACCTATAAAAGGTTGTTATAGAGGATCTCCGGAATGGCGCTGGTGTGTTGTTGGTATGCCTGCTAAATAACTGTCATTGAAACAAGTGGTGTTGACACTTTGACTTTTAAATTTAGTTGAGATAAATCTCCCGTAAAAAACAATTTTTGTACGGGAGATTTCCATATAATTAGTCTATAATCAATCCCATGTTAAACATATTTGATGGAAAAGCGGCAGCAGCTGAACTTGATGAAAAGATAAAAGCACACATAAGTTCAACAACAAAATCTTATAAATTACTAATAGTCCAAATTGGCAATAATTCTGCTTCAGAAAAATTTGTAAGTCTAAAAAAGAAATATTGCGACGAGTTAGATATATCGGTCGAATTGGTATCTTTTTCCCGACTTACAGATTATGAAGAACTTTATGATAGTTTACTTTTAAAATTTAATGATATCACCGTCACTGGTGTGATTGTTCAAATGCCATTACCGGAAATAAAATATTACCAGTTAATTAATCTTATACCAAGAGAGAAAGATATCGATTGCTTGCGCTTTCCTGATGCAGATGAAGCTTTGTATGTATCGCCGACTGTTAGAGCGCTGCGAAATTATCTACAAGCAGGTGATATTAATGTATCGGGAAAAAAAGTTGGTGTGATAGGCGGCGGTGACCTCGTTGCCGGTTCGCTTGTAAAGTATTTGACCCAATCCGGTGCTGATATCACAATTTATGATAATGAGGTTGCATATTCCAAATTTAGTTATTTAGAACCGCATGTAAAAAATCATTCTCAGTATAGAAGAGGCGATAAACTAAATTATGATTTAACAATACTTAGTACGGGTATTCCGGGGTTAGTTTCTCCGGTTGATTTTGAAGCAGGTGCAAATGTAGTGGATTTCGGTTCCGGAATATTAAGCGGCAAGGTTTGCGGTGATTTGGATTATTCTCAATCAACCAAGCATTTAGGCTTTTTAGCGCCATCACCTGGAGGTATGGGTCCACTTGTCATCAGATACCTAATTATGAATTTACTCGGTATCTGAATTACTCTATAATTTATTAATGATCGAAGCGTTTGTTACTGCATTCATAATTGTACTCTTCATGATGATGTTCTTTTTCACCATAGCACAAATAAAAAATGACAACAGTTTAATAGATATTGCTTGGGGTTTAGGTTTTGTAGTTATTGCAGTATTTACTTTTTATAAATATGCCGAACTTTCAGACAGACAAGTGTTAATAACACTGCTCGTACTTCTGTGGGGTTTGCGGCTTTCAGCATACATATTATTGAGGAATTGGGGTAAGGGAGAGGATTTTAGGTATAAACAAATGCGCGATTCGTGGGGTGATATGCATCAGATTAGAGCCTTTTTCAACATATTTTTGATCCAGACGGTTATTATGATGATAGTTGCCATACCTGTAGTGCTTGTCAATACCGATTACTCACGACCTGCATCATTTTTTGACTACTTTGGTTTAGGCTTATGGTGCTTTGGTTTCATTTTTGAAACAATGGCCGACTATCAGAAATACTCATTTAGAAAAAATCCTGAGAATCGCGATAAAGTTTTAAATGTAGGCTTGTGGGCTTACAGTAGACATCCAAATTATTTTGGTGAGACGCTAATGTGGTGGGGAATCTATTTTATAGCTTTTTCCACACCCTTATGCTATTTGGCGGTAATTAGTCCCTTAACAATGACCATTATGCTTTTATTTGTATCTGGTGTTCCACTGCTTGAGAAAAAGCTTATGGAAAATCCTGAGTATATAATTTATATGGAGAAAACGCCAATGTTTATTCCATCATTGGTGATAAAAAAATGAGCTATTTATCTAAAAAAAATCCGACAATATTGTTTCAAATTGTTTTTGCAATTATTACTTTGGTATTAACCACTGTTTTAGCATTGTTTTTTGCCGAGGAGGATATTAGAAAACTATGGGGGAGACCTCAAGGTAAAGTTTTAGATAAGTCTTTAAAAGAACCTGCCTTACAGAATGATGTAATAAATCCGGAGGATTTTGGGGTTGTATATATCAAAGTAGAATCACCTTCTTATGCTCAGAGTAATTTTGATGTTAATCCCAAGACAGGCGTGACCGTTTACCTGAATGGAAAAGTAGATGACATGGATCTTAATAGTAAAGTTACAATTGTTGATACTGCCACAGGCGATGCAGTGAGTACTACGTATACTTTAGAAGATCGCGCACAGGATGAAGATAGAGAAGACTTAACTATGCTGTGGGAGAAAATCTGGGAACAGAAGGCTATTTTCTATCCAAAAGATGAACTATACACTTCCTCAAGATATAAAGTCATGGTATTGCCGGGAATATACAACGAAGATCGATCAAAAGTATCAAAAAACAAGTTTGAGTTTGAATTTTTAACTGCGGACAAACCGGGTGTATTTAGTACTAATGTGGATCGTTCGCCATTGCGTGCAAGTGAAAATCTTCAAATAACTTTCAGAAGTCCCATGCTTACGGATGAGCTTGATTCCACGATAACAATAAATCCGGACAACATTCCCTTTGAAATTGAGAACTACGACAAAATACTGACAGTTAAAAGTGACAAGTTTGAAGCATTTTCAAAATATACACTTACAATCCCGGGTGCGGTACGCGATATTTACGGCAGACCGTTGGGAGAGGATTACATTTTGGAATTTGAAGTAAACTAAGATTTTAGAGTAGATCTTGAGAATATAAGCATAATTATTGTAATTATCGCAAAGATTATCATAGCTGCAGTTGTTAAGAGTTTGCTTAGTTGTTTGGCATCTTCTTTCGAATGTACTTTACCGAAGACTAAATTAATTTCCTTGCCCTCTTTTTCTGCCATCTCCACTTTATCTTCGATTTC
>CAZPYT010000019.1:0-10438 GCA_964590955.1 uncultured Candidatus Saccharibacteria bacterium
GCGACGAGATGAGAGATAAGAGTGTCATCATAATCGGAAAATCAAAAGGTAAAGGTTTTGCCGGAGGTATGAAAAAATGGGGTTTTAGAGGCGGTCAGCAAACGCATGGTCAGTCAGATAAGCCTAGAGCTCCGGGTTCTATCGGTGCTCAAACACCGGGAAGAGTATTTAAGGGGAAGAAAATGGCTGGAAGATTAGGCGGCGACAGAATTACTTTAAAAGGTCTGAAAATTGTAGATGTGCAACCGAAAAACGGAATTTTAATGGTATCGGGTCCTGTTCCTGGTGCAAGAAATGCTAACTTAGAAATTAAGATATTAGAATAATATGAAACAAGAAATATTAGATAAAAACGGAAAATTTGTTGAAGAAATTAACCTTGAGGAGGGCGTTTTTGGCGTGGAGATAAATGAGCCTTTGCTTACACAATATATTCATGTTTTCAGAACAAACCAGAGACAAGGGACATCCTCGTCTAAGACAAGAGCAGAAGTATCAGGCGGAGGTAAAAAACCTTGGCGTCAAAAAGGTACAGGAAGAGCCAGACACGGATCTACGAGAAGTCCGATTTGGGTTCACGGAGGTATTTCTCATGGCCCTAAACCCCGAAATTGGGAGTTGTCATTTCCTAAAAAGATGAAAAAGTTAGCAATGCTTTCTGCTTTAACGTTGAAAAAATCATCGGACTCAATGAAAGCACTTGATGAAATATCCACTAAAAAACCGAATTCAAAATATATATCTGAACTATTGAATACTTTGTCATTATCTGGTAAAACACTGTTTATTGTTTCTAAAAAAGAAGATAGTGTTCTAAAAAGCGTTGCAAATGTGAAAAATGCTACTCTGTCTGATTTAGGCAATCTAAATGTTTATTCTGTTTTAGAGGCAAAAAATGTTGTTTTTGAAAAAGAAGCACTATTAAATTTGCAGAAAAGTTTTAAATGAGAGTTAGCGAAGTAATTTTAAGACCAATAGTAACTGAGAAAAGTATGGCTTTTGAGCATGAGCTAAAGTATTTGTTCCAGGTGAATATGAAATCGTCAAAAGGTTCCATCGCCGCTGAACTGAAAAGAATTTATAATGTCGACGCGAAAGAAATAAGAACAATGATAATGCCGGGTAAAAAAAGAAGAATTCTTGGAACCAGAAGATTCGGAAAAACGAAAAAATGGAAAAAAGCTATAGTTAAACTGTCTGAAGGTCAGAAAATTGAATTAGTAGGTAAATAAAATGATTAAGACATATAAAGCCACAAGTGCAGGAATAAGATTCAAAAAAACCTTGGTTAAGGGTGTGGATAAAGTACGCCCGGTCAAAAAGCTGACAGTTGTCAAAAAAGGTACTGTAGGTAGAAATAATGGACGTATATCTGTCCGCCACAGACAGCAAGGCGTTCGTAAACATTATAGACTTATAGATTTTAAAAGAAACAAATTTGGAATTCCGGGTAAAATTGCAACACTCGAGCATGACCCTAATAGAGGTTGTAATATTGCCTTGGTAAATTATTTCGACGGAGAAAAAAGATATATTTTAGCTCCTGCAGGTTTGGAAAAAAATCACATTATCGTATCAGGTGAAGATGCGCCAATAGAAATTGGAAATGCTATGCCTCTTGAGAAAATTCCTCTTAGCACAAAAATTCATAATGTAGAACTTAATCTTGGAAGAGGCGGTCAAATCGCACGCGGTGCCGGAAACAGCGCAATTGTTATGGCTAAAGAAGGCAATTATACAAATGTAAAATTACCCAGCGGAGAAGTAAAGAAGATATTATCCCGATGTTATGCTACAATCGGTGAGCTGAGCAACGTGGATCTTAGACATGCACGTGACGGAAAAGCCGGTATAAAAAGGCATAAGGGCTGGAGACCTGCAGTAAGAGGAGTAGCAATGGGTACTGAAGCTCACCCTCACGGTGGATCTTATTCAGACACTGGTATCGGTATGCCTTCACCAAAAACTCCATGGGGAAAGAAAACCAGAGGTAAGAAAACCAGATCAAGAAAGCATACAAATAAGTATATAGTTACAAAAAGAGTAAGAAAGAATAAATAATGAGTAGGTCATTAAAAAAAGGAATATATATTGAGGACTCATTGCAGAAAAAAGTTGATAATATGCTGCAGTCCGGAAAAAAGTCTCCGATAAAGACGTGGTCCAGAAGATCAACTATTACTCCTGAAATGGTGGGGCTTACTTTTGAAGTACACAACGGCAAAAAACACCTTCCGGTGTATGTGACTGAAGCAATGGTGGGTCATAAATTAGGCGAATTTTCACCTACAAGAGTGTTTAAAGGTCATAGTTCAAAGAAGCAAAAAAAATATGAATAAAGCTGAAGTATATGCAAAACATAATAAGGCAAGAATATCTCCAAAAAAAGTGGCTATAGTTATGGATGTTGTAAGAAATAAAAAATTAAATGATGCTAAAATAGCGCTCGCATTTGACCAAAGTAAATCCGCAAAAATGCTGTTAAAAGTTGTTAAATCTGCTGAAGCTAACGCTGTAAATAACTTAGGTTTAAAATCATCCGATTTGAGAATTACTGATATTCATGTTTCCGGTGCAAGAACTCAAAAATGGGGGCGTCCGGGATCAAAAGGCAGATTCAGCCCGATTTTGAAGAGAAGCAGTCACATTGTAGTTGGTTTGTCCTCAGACAAGAGCGACAAAAATACAAAGGAGAAAAAGTAACCATGGGGCAGAAGATTCATCCTTACGGATTCAGATTAGGTATAGCAAAAGATTGGGTTTCAAAATGGTTTGCCGATAAAAAAGACTACTCAAAATTTGCCAGTGAAGATTATAAATTGAGAAAGTTCTTGAAAGAAAGACTTGATATTGCAGGCGTGCAGGCGATAGAAATTGAAAGATCAGTAAATGAAATTAGATTTACCATAAAGGTTTCTAAACCGGGCATTGTTATTGGACGTCAGGGTACCGGTATAGAAAGCGTAGAAAAAGATCTTAAAAAATTAACAAATGCAAAGATAAAAGTAACAGTTGAAGAAATAAAAACCCCTGAATTAGAGGCTGAATTAGTTGCGCAGTATATTTGTAGGCAGCTGAAAAGGCGTATACCTGCAAGAAGAATTGCTAATGCAGCTATTGCCACTGCTGTAGATAAGGGGGTAAAGGGCATTAAAGTTCAAATAAAAGGTCTTTTGTCAGGAAGCAATACCATAGCGAGAACCGAGTCTTACAAACACGGGCCGATTCCTTTGCAAACTTTGAGAGCCGACATTGATTATGCTCAACTTGACTGCAAACTTCTTTACGGAACAATCGGAATTAAAGTATGGATTTACAAGGGAGAGCAGGAAATTTAACTAGGGAAAAACGTCTATGCTAATGCCGAAAAAAGTAAAATTTAGAAAGCAGATGAGGGGTACAAACAAGGGATATGCTCTGAGAGGAAATTATATAGCATACGGCGAGTATGGTTTAAAAGTGGATGACCGCGGAGTTTTAACATCAAGACAGCTCGAAGCTGCTAGGAAGGCAATAACACATGAAACAAAGAGAGGCGGTAAATTGTGGATTAGAGTATTTCCCCATAAGGCAGTTTCAAAGAAACCGCAGGAGACACGAATGGGTAGCGGTAAATCTGCTCCTGATCACTATGCCGCTGTTATAAAACCGGGCAAAGTTATATTTGAAATGTCAGGCGTAACTGAAGAAACTGCAAGAGCTGCATTCAAAAGAGCCGCTGATAAGCTGCCGTTGAAAACAAAATTTATATCGAAAGAATAATATGAAAGCAAAAGATATTAGAACAAAAACAATTAAAGAATTACAAAAAGAACTTGCTGATAAAAATAAAGAGCTTGAAAAATATATGCTGTCTGTGTATAAAGGCAAAGAAAAAAATTTAGTTAAGTCTAAATTTATTAGAAAAGATATTGCTGTGATTAATACTGTTATTATGGAAAAGAAATTTATGGAGGAAGCTAACAATGCCTAAAAAAATGATAGTTGGTCAAGTGATCTCGGATAAAATGCAAAATACTATTGTGATATCTGTGGATACTTGGAAAAAACATAAAATGTACAAAAAAAATGTAAAGGAAACAAGAAAATTTAAGGCACATGATGATATGGGTGTCAAAATTGGCGATATTGTTCGTATTGAGGAATGCCCGCCATATAGTAAGACTGTTAGTTGGATTGTAGTTGAAAAATTAACAGAAGGGGCTGCTAAATGATTCAGGTTGGTACTGTGCTTACAGTAGCAGACAACTCAGGTGCAAAAAATCTAAAGGTTATTGGTATACCCGGTAATTCTTTGCGAAAATTTGCAGTAGCCGGAGATCTTGTTACCGCAGTAGTCAATGGCGCAGCTTCAACCGGTGCATTGAAAGACCACACTGTAGTTAAAGTTGTTATAGTCCGAACTAAAAAAGAGCTGAGAAGAAAAGACGGGAGCTACACAAGGTTTGATGATAATGCGGGTGTGGTAATTAATAAGGATGGCACTATGATTGGAACAAGAGTATTTGGCCCGGTTGCCCGAGAAATTAGAGACGGCGGATATTTAAAAATTGCGTCTTTAGCAAAGGAAGTTTGGTAGCAAATATCATCAATCTTTTTTTGATTTGCAGAAACATGTTTCTGCAGCAAAAAAGATAATATTTGTTACACAAACAAGAAAAAAAATATATGAAAATAAAAAAGAACGATATAGTAAAAATAATTACAGGAAAAGATGCAGGAAAAACCGGAAAGGTGCTTCGTGTTCTTAATTCTGAGGGCAAAGTAGTGGTTGAAGGTATAAATGTAGCTAAAAAACATGTAAAACCAAGCGGAAACAATAAAGAAGGCGGAGTAATAAAAAAAGAATTGCCAATTTCGGTATCAAACATCATGTATATGGACAATGATTTAGGACGTCCGGTAAGGTTGGGATCAAAAATTGTTGACGGTAAAAAATATAGATTAAATAAAGTAACAAAGGAAGTAATTGAAAAATAAGATGAATAGACTAAAAGATAAATATATTAAAGAAATTGCACCTAAGCTGAAAAAAGAGCACAATCTTAAAAGTGTTATGGAAGTTCCAAGACTTCAAAAAATTGTGTTAAATGCTGGTATTGGTGAATTCAGAGAAAGCAGGGAAGCAGTCGAAGCTTTTGAGCAGGATTTATCCCAAATAGCAGGCCAAAAGCCTTATCCGAGAAAAGCTCGTTTATCAATAGCAACGTTTAAAATCAGAAGAGGAGATGTTGTGGGGTATGCAGTGACGCTTAGAGGTGATAGAATGTGGGCATTTCTTGATAAATTGATAGGAGTGGCAATTCCAAGAATAAAAGATTTTAGCGGCTTGAATGACAACGCCTTTGATGATGCAGGAAACTATTCAATGGGTATTAAGGAGCACACAATTTTTCCTGAAATCAACCCAAATACTGTAAAAGGTATCAGGAGTTTTCAGATTACACTTGTAAGTTCGAGCAACGACAAGGATTTGAATAAATCTATGCTGAATTATTTAGGTATGCCGTTTAAGAAAGATTAATTATGGCTAAAAAAGCACTAATAGAAAAACATAAGAATGCAAAATTTAAATTTAAAGTAAGAGCATATACTCGCTGCAAAATATGCGGCAATCCCCGTGGTTATATGAGGAGATTTGGTATTTGCAGAAAATGTTTCAGGGAATTGTCTCACAAAGGTGAATTGCCCGGAGTAAGAAAGGCTAGCTGGTAAATATGAGTTTAGATAGAGTATCAAATATGCTTAGTTCGTTGAAAAACGGCTCAATGGCTAAAAGAGCTGATATTGAGGTTGTACATACGGTTGAATGTGAAAAAATTGCAAAAGTCATTCAAAGCTATGGATTTTTAGATGAAGTGAAAACATTTAAGCCCAAAGGATCGGTATTTAAAGGATTAAATTTGAAACTGACTTACGAAGGAGTTTATCCAAAATTCAGCGAAGTGAAGATATTATCAAAACCGGGAAGACGACTTTATTATTCCGGAAAAGATATCGCAAAAATGTCAGCCGACAAAGGATTGTTAGTTGTATCGACTTCCAAAGGCATAATGTCCGGAAAGGAAGCCGGCAAGAGAAATTTAGGCGGAGAGGTAATCTGCCAACTGTACTAATATGTCTAGAATAGGAAGAAAAGAAATTATAATATCTGATGGTGCCTCAGTTGCGGTTAACAAAAATACCGTGACCGTTAAAGGTCCTAAAGGAGAGTTGTCATACAGCATGCGACCTGAAATAAAAATGTCGATGAAAGAAAATGTTTTATCTTTTTCAATAGCTAAGGAGACTGCCGCATCAAATGCTTTTTGGGGTATGACTCGCGCATTGATTTCTAATATGATTGAAGGTGTAACCAAAGGATTTGAAAAAAAGCTTGAGTTAGTAGGAGTTGGATATAGAGTTTCTCAAAACGGTAAAGGTTTGACATTAGCCCTGGGCTATTCACATCCAATTAATTTTGATGCCCCACAAGGAATAACCTTGAAGCTTGATGAAAATAAAAGTATTGTAGTATCCGGTGTCGATAAACAGCTTGTAGGTCAAACTGCAGCAAAAATTAGATCACTAAGAAAACCGGAAGTTTATAAAGGAAAAGGCGTACGCTATTCTGATGAGGTTGTTAAGACTAAACCCGGAAAATCAGGAAAGGTATAAAATATGGCTAAAATAAAATTAAGAGATAGTAATAGAGAAAGAAGAAAATTAAGGATAAGAAAAAAGATCAGTGGAACAACTGATGTACCTAGATTGTCTGTTTTTAGATCTAATAGGTTTATATATGGTCAGATAATTGATGACGTCAAAAAGAAAACTCTTGTTTCTTTGTCCCTAGCAGATATTAAACAACTGCACGATGGAAAAAGCAAAGTTGATGCCGCGCATGAAATTGGTATTGCCTTGGCTAAAAAGGCAAAAGAGAAAAAAATCACTTCTGTGGTTTTTGACAGAAATGGTTATATTTATCATGGGAGAGTAAAAAATGTTGCCGAAGGAGCAAGAAAGGGCGGATTAAACTTATGAGTTTCAGTGGACCACAGTCAAAGCCTTTTGCGAAAGCAAAAGACATGGAAGAAAAGATTTATGAGATAAAAAGGGTTTCAAAGAAAACTACAGGTGGAAATGCAATTGGTTTTACAGCATTGGCTATAGTTGGAGATAAAAATGGAAGAATAGGTGCAGGCTTGGGTAAAGCGAAAGATGTCTCCAGAGCTATTCAAAAAGCATTGAGTAAAGCCAGAGATAATGTTGTCAGCGTCAATCTTAAAAATACAACCATTCCATATCAGGTGGAAGAAAAATATTCTGCAGCCAGAGTTTTGATAAAGCCGGCTCCAAGAGGTTCCGGAATAATTGCCGGAGGACCTATCAGATCTGGTCTAGAGCTTGCAGGTGTAAAAGATGCCTCAGCAAAAATGCTTGGTTCTAATGATAAGCTTTCCAATGTCAGATGTACCATTGATGCACTAAGGAAGCTAAGAAAAGTTACAAATAAGGAACAAGATGCAACTGAATAATTTACCACGAAAAAAGAATATTACTTCAGGTAAGAAACGCGTCGGTAGAGGATATGGCAGCGGAAAGGGCGGGCATACTACAGGTTTGGGAACAAAAGGCCAGAAAGCAAGAGGTTCAGGTAAAGTTAATGCAGGTTTTGAGGGTGGTCAGGTACCTTTGTATAAGAGAATCCCGAAGCGTCCCGGTTTTGTAAGCTATACTTCAAAAGATATTAAAACCGTTTCTTTGGTAACATTTAACAGATTTAAAGACGGTACTAGTGTAACTCCTACTGATTTAGTAAAAGCTGGCGTGTTGAAGAGTTTGCCAAAACATGGGGTAAAAATACTTCAGAATGGCACTTTATTTAAAAAACTTGAGCTGTCCGGATTCATGTATACGGAAGGTGCTAGAAAAAGCATCGAAAAATCAGGCTCAAAAATTGTTGAGTAATGATAAAACTACTAAAGAATGTCGAATTAAGAAAAAAGATATTATTTTCTCTTTTTGCAATTATTGTATTTAGAACTTTGGCACATATCCCTATTCCCGGTGTTGATTTGGCAGCAGTGCGCCAGTTTTTCAGCGGAAGTGCAATTTTTGGACTTTTCGATTTATTTAGCGGAGGTGGATTTAAAAACTTTTCGATTGTAACTTTAGGTTTGGGCCCCTATATAAATGCCTCAATTATTATTCAGCTTTTTACTAAAGTAATTCCTTCATTAGAAGAATTATCTAAAGAAGGAGAATCGGGCAGAGAAAAGATTAACAGCTATACAAAAATGCTTACAGTGCCTCTGGCTTTGGTACAGGGCTACGGCGTTTACTTCTTATTAAGTAAGCAGGGAGTTATTACCTCATTAAATATTTTGTCATTGTCAGTATTGTTATTTACTTTGATTGCCGGCTCAATGATCCTTATTTGGCTAGGGGATCTTTTAACAGAGTACGGTATTGGTCAGGGAGTTTCAGTTTTGATTTTTGTCGGAATCGTGAGCAGCCTTCCAAGCGGATTGTTAAATGCTTTCAGTTTTTTTGAGAGTAGAGGCCTAATAGCATCAATGTTTTTATTGTCACTTGCTATAGCAGTTATAGCTGCGATTGTACTTGTCAACGAGGGTACAAGAAATGTACCCATAGAATACGGTAGAAGAACGGCAGGTGTTCAAAGTGTAACTAATTATCTTCCAATAAAAATTAACCAGGCCGGAGTTATTCCAATTATATTTGCGGTATCGCTTGTGTTGGTACCATCTTTATTAAGTGGACCTCTCCTCGCTTCCGGTAAGTCGTTTTTAGTGTCGGTTGGAGAATTCTTGTCTGTAAATTTTGCAACTACGGCATCAATGTATAATTTATTTTATTTTGCTCTAGTAGTAGGCTTTACATTTTTTTACACTTTTATGCAGTTTGATCCCGCTAAAATATCAGATGACATTAAAAAAAGAGGAGGATTTATTCCAGGTATTCGCCCCGGAAAAGCCACAGAAAATTATTTACGAGCTATAACATTAAGACTGACGCTTGCGGGTGCATTATTTTTGGGTTTGATTGCAATACTTCCCCATTTGATTACTGTTTACTCCGGAATTGCTAATGTCGCTATCGGCGGTACAGGAATATTAATCGTTGTATCAGTTGTTTTGGATACTATACGACAAGTGGAATCTATGATGGTCACCAGAAATTATCAAAGTTTTTTAAGGTAAATTTAATATGATTAATCCGGCAAAGATATTTAAATTAAAAAAAGCCCAGTCCGCAATGCAAAAGGAACTATCTCAGGTTTTTTCAACGATAGAAAAAAAGGGGTATAAAGTCGTTGTCCGCGGAGATAAGCGCATAGAAACGATAGAAATTGACGGGGATGAAAATAAAGAACTAAGAGACATTATCAATGACGCGCTTAAAGATGTACAGAAAAAATCAGAAAAAAAACTTAGAGGGCAGCTTGGAGATTTTGATTTTTCAGCCCTGTCTGATCTATGATTCTTGTTTTATCCGGTCCTCCGGCAAGTGGTAAAACAGTTTTCAGCAGTATTGTCGGTGCTAATTACAGGCTTCCTGTTATTAATGCCGGTGGTTTGCTACGCGAAATCACCCCTTCTTCAATCTGGTATGCTCCCATTCATGAGCATATGGATAGCGGAAAGTTGGTTCCGGAGTCAATTTCGGGCGGGTTCTTAGCAGAAACAGTGAAAGATCCGATGTATAAAGATGGTTATGTCCTTGATGGATGGTTACGCCAACTGGCTGATATGGATTATTTCGACCCAAAACCTGATTACGTGATTTATTTGAATATAAGCAGGGATACTGCTATAGCAAGATTATCCGGCCGTTTACTATGTCCTAATTGTGGAAAAAGCTATAACTCTCTTTTTCTTCCCCCAAAAGAGGAGGGAATTTGTGATAATGACAAAAGTCCATTGATAAAACGTACAGATGATTCGCCTGCTACAATAAAAAAAAGATTTGAAGTGTTTGTGAGAGATACACTACCCGTATTAGATTATTTTAGGCGTGCTAAGAAACTGGTTGAAATAGATGCTTCAAAAAAACCTGAAGAAATGCTTATAGAGCTTGTTAAAAAAGTCAAAAAATAATGCTAGAATATGTTTCATGAAGGATCTTTACGCCCCTAAAGAAGACCCAATAGAAAAATATCAGTTTATTTATCATTTTATTCCTCATAAACAACATAAAGTTAGGGCGCGTTTACTGACAAATCAAGCTTTGATTATTTATGCTTTGGTTCAGATTGTGTTTATTGCAGTTGTAAGGCTTGTTCCTTTGGTTGCCCCCGGAATTTTAGGTTATGCATCAAATATAAATTCTAAAGATCTTTTGAAATATACAAATGAGACGAGAGCAAAGGTTGGATTGAAGCCATTGCAGCTGAATGATGAACTAACTACAGCCGCTCAAGGAAAAGCATCAG
>CAZPYT010000019.1:10448-17224 GCA_964590955.1 uncultured Candidatus Saccharibacteria bacterium
ATCTCCCCTTTAGGCACAAAACCGTGGGACTTTATTCTAAGTGCCGATTATGATTATGTTTATGCAGGAGAGAATTTAGCAAAGAACTTTTCTAATTCAAAAGATGTTGTTGAAGCATGGTATGCATCACCTACACACAGAGATAACTTGTTGAGTACAAACTACGATGATATCGGGTTTGCAGTCTCTAATGGTGTAATAGACGGTTACGAAACTACAATAGTAGTACAAATGTTCGGTAGAGAAAGAAAACCGCTCGCAGCTGCTCCTGTAGAATTGACACCTCAACCTGAGGCTAATATTGCAGAAGAACCTATACCTGTGAGTGAACCCGAACCGTTAGCCGTAAATTTAGAAGAATCTGCACCATCAAAAGAATTTATTGAAAATGAGGAGCCTGCGCTTGAGGTTGAAGGTGATGTAACCCCTATTTTGCAGCAAATTACAAAGTCAGAGAATATAACAGAAGAACAAGGTCCCAATAATGTTTTTTTTGATGTAAAAACTGCAACCAAAGCGATAACTTACACTTTTGGAGGGTTTTTACTACTGCTGATGGCTATTGATATGTGGTATTCAAGAAGCCATGGTATTCTTAAGCTTACCGGTCATACCTTTGCACATATCGTTTTTTTGGCAGTTGCACTTCTCAGTGTTGTACTCTCGATTGTTCCGGGGGCAATTCTATAAAATATGAAAAAAAATTACAAAATATTAGAATACAGCGTTTTATTTTTCGGCCTTATAGCTTTTGTTTCACTTTTTGTATATTACAGATTTGATAAAAGCGCAGAAATAAAAATAATGGCTATGGCTGCGGGTTTTTATGCTTTGTGGGGGATGCTTCATCATCTTTTGGAAGATAGATTAACATTGGACATTGCTATTGAATATTTACTTATAGGATTTTTTGTTTTTCTACTTGTTTTTACATCTCTGAGTGTTTAATATTGACAGGTTATGAAAGTCGTAATAGTTATTCCTACTTATAATGAAAGGGAAAATATTGAGTCGCTTATTCCTACTTTAGCCTCGAGTGTTGTAAGAGTTATTAAAAATCATAATATTGATGTATTAGTAGTAGACGGAAATTCGCCGGATGGAACGTCGGATTGTATCAAAAAGCTGTCAGAAGAATATTCGTTTTTACATTTATTAACTGAAAAAGAGAAAAAAGGTATAGGTGCCGCATATATTAATGGTTTTAAATATGCAATGGAAAACATGGGTGCAGACATTATCGTAGAGATGGACGGAGATCATCAACACAAGCCTGAAGATCTTGTACCTATGTTAAAAGCGTTCGATGAGGGTTATGACTATGTTATAGGTTCAAGATATGTTGCCGGTGGGTCAATTCCTAAAGAATGGGCATTTTATCGAAAATTTTTAAGTATAGGCGGAAATTTATTTACAAAACTCATGCTTGGTATTTTCAACGTTCACGACTTTACTACCGGTTACAAAATATCACGCGTTAAAGATTTTGTAGATAAAATTGATCTAGATACAGTTAATTCTAATAGTTTTGCATATAAAATGGATCTGCTTTTTAGAATGCATAAGCTTGGAGCTAGAATTATTGAAGTACCAATAACTTTTGGTTTGAGAGACAGAGGAGATTCCAAAATAGAAAGGGATACTATGTTTGACTCTCTAAGGGTGGTTTTATTACTGAGGTTAAACGAAAGTAAAAATTTTATCAGATTTTTTATCACCGGTTTGGTTGGTCTTTTTGTCGACACCGGTCTTTTTACTGCACTTAGATATTTTCAACTGGTATCATCCTTATCAAGCGCCATTTCAGGGTTTATTGCAATGACAACTACCTACACAATTAATAATCTATGGTCATTCAATGATAGAAAATTAAATGGACTAAAAAAGAATTTAGTTAGTTTTTTGGTCTATTTTGGGTTTTCGTATGTACCTATAGCATTTAGAAGTTGGCTTATCGCCTTTAGTATAAGACAATATGGTGACACTCCATTAGTTGCTTATTCAGCTTTTTCTATTGGCGTTCTTCTTGGATTAATTTGGAACTATACCGTTTATAGCCGTGTGATTTGGAAAAAAAGCTGATAAAAGAGTAAAATATCACTTACAAACATATGCCGCAATTTACAATAGTAATGCCCGCTTATAATGAGTCTGACAAGATAATACCTACCATTACACAGGTATTTAATTTTATGCGCAAATTTACTTCGTCCTTTGAATTTATTCTAGTAGACGACGGCAGTACCGACCAGACGGCTGACCTGGTGCAGAAATACACTGAAGAATATAGAGAACTTCGACTAATTAGAAATAAACATCTGGGAAAGGGTCCGGCAATATGGACTGGTGTAAAAGCTGCTAAGGGGGATTTTATCTATTTAGCTGACGCTGATTTATCAACTCCCATCGATGAACTTAAAAAGCTTTATAACTGGATGCTGGAACATAACTATGACATTGTAATAGCTTCACGAGAAGGTGTTGGGGCGGAAAGAGTCAATGAGCCTTTATACAGGCATTTGATGGGTAGGGTTTTTAACATGTTTGTTCAGTTTATTGCTTTGAAAGGCATCAATGATTCACAATGCGGATTTAAACTGTTTAGAAAGACCACGGCAAAGGACGTTTTCAAACGACTAAAAATATACAATGCAGATAGTGCTAATTCAACAAAAATACCTTATTTAGGGGCTTTTGATGTCGAGGTGCTATATGTGGCTAAAAAGCTTGGCTACAAGATTAAAGAGGTTCCTGTACTATGGACTTATGTGAAGACCACTAGGTTGAATCCTGTACGAGATTCTATTAGAATGGCTATTGATGTCATCAAAATCAGGCTTAACGATATTAGAGGCCTGTACAAGAACTAAAAAGTATAAAGATTTTCCAAAAAAGGAGTTATAAAAAATGAAATTATCCGTAATAGGAACCGGTTATATCGGTTTAGTTGGTGCTGCCGTATTTGCAGACTGGGGTAACGATGTCGTAGGCATAGACATTGATGAAAACAAAATTAAAATGATCAAATCCGGAGTTATGCCGATTTATGAACCCGGTTTATCAGAATTAGTACTTAAAAACATTAATGAGAAAAGACTTACGTTTACTAATAGTCTTAGAACAGGCATAAAAGACTCAGAAGTTGTTTTTATATGTGTTGGAACTCCCCAAAGCGATGATGGAGCGGCTGATTTGTCTGCAGTGTGGTCTGTCGCCGAAGAAATTGGCAAGAATTTAACAGATTACAAAGTTATAGTTACTAAAAGTACTGTACCTGTTGGTACAAACGAACATGTAAAAGAAATTATAAAAAATTCCAGCAAAGGAAAAGCAAAATTTGATGTAATTTCAAACCCAGAATTTTTAAGAGAAGGCTTTTCTATTGAAGATATGCAAAACACAGATCGAACAATTATTGGTTATGATTCTATGAAGGCTCTTAATATTATGAGAAAGTTATATGCACATTTGCAGACACCTTTGGTAGAGTGTGACTTGCGCTCAGCTGAAATGATAAAGTACGCTTCCAATGCATTTTTAGCTACAAAGATTTCCTTTATTAACGAAATCGGCCAATTATGTGAGAGAGCAGGTGCCAATGTGCAAATAGTTTCTAAAGGTATGGGTTTGGACAGTAGAATAGGACCAAAATTCTTAAATGCCGGCATCGGCTATGGAGGCAGCTGTTTTCCGAAAGATGTAGCTGCATTATATAAAACATCTACTGATCAGGCATACGATTTCAAGCTCCTCAGAGGAGTTATGGAAGTAAACGCAATGCAAAAATATAATTTTCTCAAAAAAGTAGAAGGCTACTTCGGGCATAATTTAAGCGGAAAGACTTTTGCCTGTCTTGGTTTGTCTTTTAAGAACGATACGGATGACACAAGGGAATCCGTAGCAATTGACTTTGTACAGATGTTACGAGGGGCCGGAGCAAATATAAAAGTATATGACCCGCAAGCTTCAGAAAATGCACGTAAGGAGCTTGGAGAAGACAACATAAAATACACAAAAAATATTTATACGGCTGTTAAAGATGCAGATGCGATGTGTATTTTGACCGAATGGGCTGAATTCGCAGCAATTGATTTAAAGCAGGTGAAAAAATTGGTAAAAAAGCCGGTAATTTTTGATGGAAGAAATCTTTTAGATCAAGAATCAGTTGAATCTGCAGGTTTTACCTACTTTGCAGTGGGAAAACCTACAAATGGCATGGTTGAACATAGCGATAACCGGGTATATGCTATTTTGAGAGATGGAAAATAAATCGAACAAGAAAAAAATACTGTTTGTACTTCCTGCATTTCCTGTAGCTACTGAGACTTTTATCCAGAGGGATATTGCGGAGATGCAGAAGTCAGACAAACTTGCTGTTGATGTATTCACCCTGCAAGAAGGAAACGGGGTCTTAGATAGCAACTTAAAAAAAGTTGTACACACAGCAAGATTGTCTTTATCTGATGCTTTGAACTCAATGTTTTCAATTGTATTTCAACCCGGTCCCTTTTTCAGACTTCTTAAGACTTACCCGAGAAATTTTTATCTAATTTTGAAGGCTTTCGGGTATTCAAAAAAAATTGAAGCATTACGACCTGATGAATTGCATGTACATTTTTTAAGTGACTTTTCTACTTTGATAATGATAGTTGCGGATATTTTGCGTGTTCCTTTTAGTATTAGTGCACACGCTAGAGATGTAACGGAATATCCGCATTTACCCGAATTAAAATCAAAGAGAGCAAAATTTATTTCTGTATGTAATAAAAATGCTTACGAGTATTTACTAAAGTTATGCCCTGAAAATGTAAATAAAATTCATTTGATAAACCACTATGTTTCTCCTGAGGTTTTGCAAATAGGTGGTAAATACTCTTATGAATCAGATGTGC
The DNA here is from genome assembly GCA_964590955.1 of uncultured Candidatus Saccharibacteria bacterium. Lineage (GTDB taxonomy): Bacteria > Patescibacteriota > WWE3 > UBA101185 > UBA10185 > CAZPYT01. Next base: position 15,341 of record CAZPYT010000019.1, read on the forward strand.
CGGTAATTTTTATGGGAGGTACACGCTTGGCTGAAAAAAAAGGTATTAAGTATATGATTAAGGCTTCAAAAATATTGTCGGATAAAGGAATACCTCACAAGGTTGTAGTAATGGGTCCAGATGACGGTATGGGTGCTGATTTAAACGCTCTCATTGCCAAATATAATTTGAAAGACAGGTTTATGATAAAAATTGGTGCAGTTCCTTTTGACGAGGTACTGAATATGTATAATTCAACTGATTTGTTTGTACTTCCAAATATAAAAGCAGACACAGGGGATGTTGATGGAATTCCCAATGTATTAATTGAGGCAGCGTTGTCGTCTTTACCTATTATCACTACCGATGCAGGCAGCAATACTGATTTGATTGAAGATAATGTTACCGGATTTTTGGTAAACCAGGCAGACCCGGAGAATTTAGCATCAAAAATAGAGAGCGTATTAACAGCATCCTCCGAAGATTTGGAAAAAATTGGAAATGCAGCCAAAGAACGAGCTGAAAATATGTTCAGTAGAGAAAACACGGTTTTGAAACTTGAATCTTTATTGTTGGAAAATCCCAGCTAAAAACTTTCTTAAAAGATTTGTATCTCATTATATGATTTTGTTTTTAAGATCGTGACTGTTATTTGTTATAATTTCCTTATGAATTTAGCATTTTTTACAAAAAGGACTACTTTTCATTCCGGATTTGGAGGTTTGGAGACTCAGACAAAAGTACTTTGTGAAGGTTTAGTTTCCAAAGGATATTCAGTTACGGTTTTTTCGCCGGACTGGGGCATAAGCCTGGATTCGGCTGAGGAAAATGGTGTTAAATATGTTTTTGTTAAATGCATATATAGGATGGGTCCTGTTTTTGGATTTTTTGGCACACTTCAAAAGAGCAACTGGATAAACAGGTCATATGAGGAATTTTCTCTAGAACATAAAAAAAATAAGTTTGATGTTATATTGGCGCAAAGTTCAACAGGCCTGGGGCTAATACGCGCAAAAGATTTCCACAAAATTCCGATTGTTTCAATTGCACACGGTTCGATTGTCAGCGAGTACAAAACTTTTATTATGAGTATGCACTTGTTTAGGGACTCTCTCTTGTTGATAAAAAACACTGGCTTTTTCGTAAAAAACTTTTTTAGAAGACAGAGAGATTTTGTACACGGATCTAAAAAAATTGTTGCGGTTTCAGAATATGTAAAACAGGCGCTTCTTGATGAGACGTTTACGGATGAACAGAAAGTGTTAGTAATACATAACGGTATCGATCCAAACCCATATTATCCAAAAGATGCAAACCTAAAGCGTGGGAAAAAGCTTCTATACGTAGGTCAATTAACTTTTTCTAAAGGTGTTGATGATTTAGTAGCAATTATAAGTGATCCTAGATTTGATAGGTTATCCTTGGATATTGTAGGGGATGGAGAACTGTTTGAACCTTTAAGTAAAAGAATTTCATCTGATCCCAGCCTTTCAAACAGAATAAGGTTTGTTGGGAAAGTTCCTTATACAGAAGTAGTTACAAAATATTTTAAGAATTTGGAATATGGCGTATTTGTATTTCCTACAAAAAGATATGAAGGACTTCCCATGGTACTTGTGGAGTCGATGTTTTCCGGTTTACCTGCAGTAGTTTATAACAATGGCGGCGTCAACGATGCAGTAATAGATGGAGTTACCGGTTACCTAATTCAACCGGGTAATAAAGAGATATTTAAAAACAAAATTTTGGATATAATTAATAATGATGACTTGAGAGCTAAGATGAGCGAAAAAGCACTTGAGTCAGCGTATGCCGGTTTTACGTTGAATATTATGCTTGATAAATACGATAAAGTTATAAAAGAAGTATTAGCATGAGAATAGCAAGGTTCATTTACGAATGGCC
>CAZPYT010000020.1:0-16066 GCA_964590955.1 uncultured Candidatus Saccharibacteria bacterium
TTTCACATGCCATAAGAGACTTTGTTAAAGAAACAGCATTCTCCACTTCAAAAGTAGTATTATCACTCGAAGAAAAAGACGTTTTTATGCGTATTATCGATGTACCTGCGATGAGCGATAAAGAGCTGCGCACTTCAATTACCATAGAAGCTGAGCAGTATATTCCTCTTCCAATGAAAGACGTTAATCTTTCATATCAAAAGCTTGATCTTCCAACAAATACTGCAGGAAAGATGAGTGTTCAGCTTGTGGCTGCAAAAAAAGATATTTTACAAAGATTTATCAGTATTATAAAAGATGCCAAGTTAACTCCTGTTGGGGTTGAACCCGAGGCTCTTGCTGTAAGCAGAGCTTTGAAAAACCCAAATGACAATAGTGCAAACATGATATTGCAACTTGGATTCTCAAAATCCTTGATCATAATTTCGTTAAAGGGCTACGTGCTGTTTACAAGGTCTTTAGCAATTGGGGGGGATGCAATGACTCGTGCAATAAGCCAGGGTTTAAGCTTAGACTATGTTCAGGCAGATGAGTATAAGAAAGCGTATGGTCTAAACAAGGATCAAGCTGAAGGGAAAATTTATAACGTATTAAAGCCATTATTTGAAAACATAAATGCTGAGGTAGGCCGCTCTCAAGTATTTTTTACAACCAGATATCCTGGTGTTAATATTAATAAGGTAATTTTATCTGGTGGATCTGCCCTTATGCCTGGCTTATTATTTTACATGGCGAATAATCTTAGTATTGAGGTTGAGCTTGCCAATCCTTTTAAAAGTGTTGCCTTTGGTAAAGATTTATCGGTGCGTAAAGACTGGCATCTGGAAAATGGTCCCCTATTTTCTACGCCGGTTGGCTTAGCACTTAAGGAAATATAAATCTATGGCACAAAGTATTAATCTAATTCCACAAGAAGAAAGACTAGAACAAACAAAAACAATGGTTGTTAAAGTCAGTACGTATATCTCAGTGCTTATACTTATTGTGGTTGGGGGAGTTTCCGCCTATTTTTATTTTCAAACTGCGAATTTAAAACAAAAGATAGCTTCGTACGATAATGAAATATCAGAGTATAGAAGTAGGATTAATGGCTTTTCTACAATGGAAATTAAGGTGAGAAATTTATCCAAGAAATCTCAAGCGTTGCAAACACTGTTTGATAATCGTAAGTACTACTCCGTACTTTTGGATAATTTAAACAAGAGTAGTCCTCCCGGTATTATAGTTGAATCTTTTTCGCTTGATGCAGGTACCAATATTGCTGTATCAGGCTTTGCGGATACTTACAATGATGTTCAAGAGTTTGCAAACATGCTTTTAGAGAGAGAAATATTTAAAGAAGTATCTCTTAAGTCAGTAGGCTTAGAAGGAAATCGGGATAAGATTACGTTTTTTATAGTAGTTAATTACGATGAGGCCATGCTAAATGAATGAAGAACAAACATCACAATTGAATAATAATTTAGATCAGGCAATGAATTCGGCTATTACTCAGTCTGTTGAACCTGAACCTAGAAGGCAAAGAATTGACCTTAGCGGAGTAACAGATACCTTATTAAACTATATTGTACCGCTTGTATCTTTATTATTGGCGTTGGGAATAGGCTTTTTTGTACTTTACCCTTCATTTAGTTCTAAACCCGATCTCGAAGCACAAATTATGTCAAAAGAGAAATTGAGTTCAACACTCAAGAAAAAGATGGAAACACTTGTACGTTTATCTGATTTTGAGAGTGTGGTTGAGGAAAACTCAGATCTTGTATCAAGAGCTCTCGCTTCGGAGGAACTGGTTCCCGGATTACTTACCCAAATAGATAAACTTTCACGCGAGTCCGGTTTAGAAATTTCACGGTTGAACTATGGTCTTGGTGCAGTTTCTACTCAGACAAGCGATGAGGGCTCTTTTACTTATGATACCGTTACTGTTAACATGACTGCCACTGGATCTTTTCAGCAGTTACAGTCTTTTCTCAGGAACGTTGAAAATGCCGCAAGAATTATAAATATAACATCTTTGCGTTATTCATTAAACGAAACAGACGAGGGATATATGCTTGGTATTAATTTTGTTTTGATCTCACCCTATTTATATGTAGAGTCGAATGCGGTAACTGATGATGCCCTGGATCTGGATATTGCAGATCAGAAATTTGTAACGCTGATCAATAAAGTTAAAAATCTTAAATACTACGACCCGAATGACATTGATATTAATGTTCCTGTAATTGAGCAAACAGAAGAAGAAGAAAATGAAAATGAAGAGCAAGAGTCGCCATCAAATCAGGAAACTCCTACTGAAACCTCGTCCAATTTCTGATAATTAGCTTCGATTAAAGGCATTGTTCACAATCAAAAAAATTAATGATCCGTATTTATTTGATCAAAGAATAAGACTCTGTATTTTAACACAAAGATGGGTTCGTCCCTGTAGCGTAGCGGAAGCTGAAAATTGCAAGATCAAACAGCAGACTGCGCATTTTAGTGCGTAGTCGTTGATTTTGTTACCTTAGAATGATCATTTTTCCACTTTTCAATATCTTTGTGGTTTCCTGAGAGTAGGATCTCAGGTACTTTCATTCCCATAAACTCTTCAGGTCTTGTATATTGCGGGTGTTCATGTAAAACAGATGTTTCATCGGAATAAGACTCTTTGTCGGTTGCTTCTTTATCTAAAACTCCCTCAATCAATCTTGTAATGCTTTCCATAATAACCAAAGCAGGTAACTCTCCGCCTGATAATACATATTCACCGATTGATATCTTGTCTGTACAGAAATTATCCACTCTGGCGTCTATGCCTTCATAGCGCCCGCAAATAAGTGTTATTTCTTCGCTTTTTGCAAATTCTCTAGCTTTTTTTTGCGTATACTTTTTACCGCCGGCACTTAGGAGGATCACTTTGGGATTTTTTGCAAAAGATTTGATTGATTCCAGAGCATTGTAGATTGGCTCTACCCTTATTATCATGCCTTTTCCCCCGCCATAGGGTTTATCATCCACAGAGCCGTAGCTGTTTATTGAAAAATGCTTTAAATCAATAACGTTTACTTCAAGAAAGCTGTGCTCGATTGCTTTTTTAAATGGTAGGAATTTTAGATGTGGTTTTATCAGTTCAGGAAATAAAGTAATAACATTAATTTTCATTGTTTCTAGCGTCATCTTTTAAATCTACTCGCACTCTTACGCCGTCTTTGATTGCTTTAGCTCTTACTAGAGCTCTGATGCTTTTTATAGTTTTACCTTGCTTGCCTATAACTAGTCCCATATCTTCATTGGCAACCTCAATTATAAATAATACTATGCCATTATCATCCATTTCATTGATTACTACTTTTTCCGGTTGGGATACTATTTGATTTAAAATGTAAGTTATAAATTCTTTCATTTTATTCTTGAGCTACGTCTGCAGCAGCTTTTTCAGCATTTTCTTCTTGTTCTTTAGCTTTTTTCGGATTGTATTTTTCGTATTTATATGTACCTGCAACTAATTTTAAAACCGCATCCGAAATTATTGCTCCTTTTGAGCTCCATTGTTCGTACTTGGCTTTATCAAGTGTAAATTTAGTTTTTGGATCGGATGGATTATAAAATCCAATGACATCAATAAATTTACCGGATCTTTTGGTTTTTGTTTGAGAAACAGCAATCTTATATGAAGGTGCGTTCTTTTTACCATATTTTGCTAATCTTATGCTTACTGACATAACGGATTGTATAGTATCATAGGGTTTCAAGCTTGTCTATTGCGGATTTGGCAGCCAGTTGCTCAGCTTTTTGTTTACTGCCGCCTTCCCCGATGCCATGTTCTTTATCGTTAAGATATACGCCTACCCTGAATGTTTTTTCGTGGTCCAGTCCCCATGATTCAATAACTTTATAAACTGGTGTCACCCCAAATTTTTCTTGTGCCATTTCTTGAAAAGTAGATTTTGCGTCTTTGTACTTTTTGTTTTTTACAATATCTTGCACTTTGTATAAAAGCTCTCTTTCAACAAATTTACTACAGTATTCAAGACCATTTTCAAGATATAGTGCACCTAAGATCGCTTCAAAAGTGTTGGCAAGTATATATTCTCTGTCACGTCCGCCGGTAGCTTCCTCGCCATTTGATAGCAGTAAAAACTTGCCGTATCCTAACCTTTTTGCTTCTGCACCAATAGACGCTGTGCAAACGATTGCAGCACGGTAATTAGTCAGATCGCCTTCAGGAGAGTTTTTGTATTTCTTATAAAGATATTCTGAAGACAAAAGCTGTAAAACGGCATCTCCTAAAAATTCCAAGCGCTCATTAGACGGAAATTCATAAGCCGAATGTTCATTTAGATAAGATCGATGTGTAAAAGCGGTCAAAAACAAATTTTCATCTGTGATTTTGGTTTTTAAAACCTTTTCGAGCTCTTCTTTGTTAAATGCCATATAATTACTCAACTTTTTCAACAATAAGATCAATTAGGTCAGTTACGGATTCTAATTGCTCTTTTTCTTCATCTTCCAGCTCTATTTTGTATTCATCCTCAAGTGCAGAGTAAATTTCTTCGAGTTCAAGTTGGCTGATATTTAAGTCATCCTCAAAAAAAGACGTTTGTTCAATTTCTTCCGGATCCATACCGGTTTTTTCATTTATTATTGCTTTAATTTTTTTCAAATATTTATCCATTTTTGATTACCTCCTTTTTTAAATCCACAACGGTGCCTAAAACACCATTTACAAACTTTGATGAAGTATCATTGCCAAATTCTTTTGCCAGTTCGATAGCCTCATCTATTGCAACTTTATCCGGCACTTTAGCCTGACCATAAAGAACTTCAAATATTGCAATTCTCAGAATAACAAGATCAATTTTCGAAATTTTATCTAAAGGCCAATCAGGCGCGCATTGTGTAATAATTTCATCAATTTCTTTCTTATGTTTTTTAACACCGTTAACTATATAATCCATCAGTGAAAAATCCACTTCAGGCTCATCAAGCACTTCCTTTGACATTAAAAATGTATCTTCGGATTCTGATTCTGAAAATAACCAACAAAATATCGAGGTCAGGGCAAGTTTTCTCGCTGCATGTCTGGGGTCTGCTTTTGATTTCATATTAACTAATGTTAACCAGATACTGATTATAATTCAATGTATTCTTCAATGTGCGGTCTTTTGTAGCCTTTTTTGTCTTTTGTTAGAACTGCTTTAACTTCTACTCTTTTATAATGAGCGTTGCGTTTTCTGCGTGTTCTTCCTTTAGAATGCTTTCTTTTTGGAACTGCCATACTGTACGTTTATATCTTATTTTTGAGACTTTGGCAACTATTTTTTTGCATGGCTGGGGGAAATATCTATTGGAGAATCTGATATTAGAACGTATACTTGCACAAAACTTAAATAATGGAGGTATGACTGATATGCTCGCGATCATTGATAAATTAAAAGGTAATCCCATTGTGACTAATATGCTGATTCTTACGGGCTTTGCATTTACCGGGCTAGCGAGATTCATTTTTCTTCGTGCACAGTTTGATGCCTTAGCCTACAAATTATTTTCAGAGGGTTTATCAGGTCTTTATGTATTAGGGTTCGGGCTATTTGTAGTTACAGGTATGTTTATCGGGGTATTAGGTATGGGTAAACTTGAGAAATCTCCTGTAGCGATGGGTATATTGACTTTCTTAATAGGCGTCCCCGCGGGGGTATTGGTATTTATCTTGTTCTGAGGTTTTTTTATGAACAAAGCTGTGGTAATTATTTACTGCTGCAGCTTTGTTCCATGCTCTAAAATGGTGAATACACTATTTCCAAATTTTCTTTCGTCCATAACCTGCAAATTCGTGTTTTTTATTACCCTTTGTACGTCCAGGTTTTTTCCATGAAAAAAAATAATAGATCCTTCAGGTTTTAATATTTCTTCAAGATTTTGCATCAAAAACACATGGTGAATATTGTCGTAAAAAGGATCTAGAAAAATTAAATCGTAGGTTTTTTCGGTATTTGCAGCGTACTTTATAGCATCTTTATGGTGGAACTTTGCGGTTTCTATAAAATTACAGTTTTTGATATTTTTTAAAACAGCTTTTTCCGCTTCCTTACTTTCATCCACAAAATCACAGAATTTTGCACCCCTGCTGAGCGCTTCGAGACCAATATTTCCGCTACCCGTATACAAATCCAGACATTCAGCATTTGTAATTTTATTTTCAAGAATAGCAAAAACTGCAGATTTAGCTATTTCCTGAACTCCCCGAAAATCGGCAATTTTAGGGACATCCAGTCTTTTATTTTTAGCTATACCCGTTGTAATGCGAAGAATGAGGCTATTTTAGCATGGTTTTAAAGCTTTTTAATGGAATAAAAAAAAGATAACGACCGGCGGTGCATTTATGAACCGGGAAACGTCATCTTTTTGGTACAGGCATTGAGCGCAATTCGAGGGGTTTTTCCTTGGGCACTCCACTCGAAAATATTGGAATTCGCGCTTTTCTGCCAAACTGCGGCTGCCGGAAATCCTTGGTCTGGAGGCAGCAATACTGAAACATCGTCCTTCGTCGCGGGAAGTGAGATCTTGCGAGGTTTAAATTGTCTTCTTGATCTTATGCACCGCCGGTCAGTTCCTAAATACGGAATCGAACCGTTCATCTGATTTTTTAGTATAAAAACCAGCGCTCTGCCATTGAGCTAAAATTAGGAATTCTCAAAAAAAATTTGTTTCTGAGATTTGGTTTCTGAAATATACAATATTCATTAAACGTTGTCAAATAGGCAAATCTGACTAAAAACTAATGATACATATTATATCAACTTATAGCATCAGCCTGATTAGTTATTACCCACGTACTGTCCTGCCCTGTCATAAAGTTTTTTCTTTAATAATGGATATCGATCAAGTTTATTGAAATATTCTTCAGCATATTTTTTTGCTTTTTCCAGCATCTTTAAATCAGACAGTCTGGCAATTTTAAGCTTTTTAAAACCGCTTTGCATGGTGCCGTAAATGTCTCCATGTCCGCGTATTTGTAAGTCTTTTTCAGCCAGCAATAACCCGTTGTTGATTTCCTCCAGATATTTAAGTCTTGAATAGGCATCTCTGCTATTTGAACTCATAAATATAAAACAATAGCCCTCTTGTCCTTTTCTACCGATTCTACCCCTCAATTGATGTAAACTTGCCAGTCCGTACCTCTCAGCGCTTTCTATGACCATTATTGAGGCTTCTGGGATGTCTATTCCTACCTCTATAACCGGTGTCGAGACCAAAACTTTAATTTCCTCACGTTCGAATTTTTCTACCACTTCATACTTTTCTTTGTTCGACATTTTTCCATGAAGCAAGCCAACAGATAAATCTGCAAAAACCCCTTTTCTTAGTTTTTCGAATTCTGCAGTAGCGGCCTTTACATTTTCAAAATCCTCGTGTTCTGATTCTTCAATAAATGGACACACGATAAATGTTTGTTTGTTTTGTTTGCGAATCCATTCAAATTGCTGTTCTCTCAGTTTTTCCGGTATAACTTTAGTATTAATTCTCTTATCTTTACCCGGTATTGGCTGCAGTTGCGAAATTTCTAAATCTCCATACAAAGTTAATGCAAGAGTTCGTGGAATAGGAGTTGCTGTCATTGTCAATAAATGAGGCGTATAGTTGCCATTTGTTCTTGCCAATTGCGTTCTTTGTTCTACTCCAAACCTTTGCTGTTCATCAATTACTACCAGCCCTGCGTTTTCATATTTGCCGTTATATAGCAGTGCGTGTGTCCCAATTAAAATAAATGCTTTTTCCTTAATTTCAGTCTTTTTTGCGGAAGTATTCAAATGTACAGAGACTCCTAATGGTTCAAGGTATTTTTTGAAAGTTTCATAATGCTGCTTGGCTAAAATTTCTGTTGGAGCCATATATAAAACATTAAGATTGTTCAAATGAGTTAGGTATGCTGCTACAACTGCCACCAGAGTTTTTCCGGTGCCCACGTCGCCTTCAAGCAGTCTGTTCATCGGGTGAGGTTTTTTCATTTCATGTTTTATTTCTTCTATTGCCTGTTTTTGAGATGTTGATAACTCAAAATCTAAAGACCTAATTAAATTGTCCAATTTATCTTCATAGATGAGACTATTTATGACTATAGCTTTCAAATTCTGCCCCCATAAAGCTTTTCTTTCGGCGACTTTTAATAATTCCAGCAGAAGCTCTTCTATTTGAAATCTCTTTACGGCATGATTAACTTCGACCATGCCTCTTGGAAAATGTATTTGTTTTAAAGCTTTTGTAATGTCAGGCAAATTTTCAGCATTTAAAATATCTTTTGGCAGAAATTCCTCGATAATTGCAGAATTTTGTAAAACATCGCTAATTTTTTGACGCAGCCATTTCGATGAAAGTCCGGTAGTTTCAGGGTAGATTGCAACCAATCTGCCAGTACTCAAATTATGTTCTCCTATCAGTTCAAAATTAGGAGCAAACATAGCTGGCTTTTTATTAAAAAGATTGATCTTGCCGCTAAAATTATACTTTTCACCTGGTTTTAAAGTTTTTTTGAGATAGTGGCTGTTAAACCAAACTATATCCATTTTTCCCGTAAGATCTGTGATCTGAGCTTGTGTCAAACGCTTTCCGTATTTTGTAAATATATTTTTCACATCACCCAAGTTGGCTTGAATAGTAGCAGTCTCCCCTACTTGTATATCCGCAATATTTTTTACCTCAGAATAATCGTCATATCTAAATGGAAAATGATACAAAAGATCTTCTACATTATAGATCTCAAGCTTTTCAAGCAGCATCTTAAATTTTGGACCAATTTTTGGAATTGCCGATACCGGGTCTGTGAGTTCTAGCATGTGTTTATTTTAACAGGTGTACAAAAAAAATTATTAATCTATATATAATTAAGGACTTAAACACTCGTATAATAACCGAATGATTAAGTCCTTTTTTTTAACGCTTCTCGAAAAGTGAACAATTTCAAGAGAAGTTTCTAGCCTTACGGGGCTTCTTCAGTGATCTTGATCGTGAACACCGGCCCTTGAACGTTTGTTACCTTTGCATCGAAGGTTTTAAAATCGCAGCTTCTGCCAGGTCTTACGGTGATTTGCGTTCCTGGTGTTACGGTAGACATACCGCTTACGTTCACCGTTTGGTTTTCCGAGTCGTATTCGCCAGTGTGTTCCGATTCTATACCTGTCCCTGATACCTTGATCAAACAAGGGAATTTCATATATTCTCCTTTCTCCACATTATAACCGGGAATATCGTAGATGGTTATTTCAGAAAAACATCTTTTTTACTTACACCGCAAACAACCATTTCGCCAAGGTCTGTTGGACCATCAGTGATTCTTACTCTTTCCCCGTCGAGATCCATGATATCGAAATCTGTTGGTGGTTGTTGAAAGACAAACTTTTTATCTGCGGGATAGTATTTGCCTACGTAATCTTTACCTTCGTATTCTAATACAGCCATTGTTAACTCCCTCGGTCTATTTGATGTATATTATATCACATCACCCGTCACGAATAGCTCATAGCGCATTAACGTCGATTTAGTAATTATTTCCAAATAACTAAAACAAATAAGGCAAAATTGAGGTTGCCAATAAGGCTATAGTAGCAATCAAGATCAAAAAGTTAGCTATACTTTTAGGTCTTAGTGTCCTTTTTATCTTCTTCTTAATTAATTTTGACTTTGATATTTCTTTTTCTTTAAACATCTATTTCGCTTTCACAAAATTTCTTTTTCCTAGTTTTATTACTTGTCCTGATTTTAACTCTATTTCTTGTGCTGGGTCTATATATTTTGTCCCATCAACTTCAAATCCGCCTTGTTTTATAATTCTTTTCAAGTCAGATGATGACAGCTCGCTTATATCTACTGCTATGCTCAAAATTGTTCTTTTACCAGATAATGTCATCTCCGGGAGCTCGTCCGGTGAGTTTTTATTTTGTACTGTATTTTCAAAATGTATCTGCCCTTTTTTAGCGTCATTTCCACCTTTTATGGTTTTCACAATTTCGTACGCCATTTGTTTTTTGTAAGTCATTGGGTTTTCGCCTGCTTCAATATTTTTCTCGATTTCGCTGATTTCTGATATTTCCATATCCGTCAAAAGCGTTAAACCTTTGATAATAAACTCATCTGCATAAGACATTGCTTTACCATACATATCTTCCGCCGAATCACTTAAATTTATACCATTGCCTTTTGTTTTGCTCATTGTTCGCGCGTCCGGTGCTTCCATCAAAATGTTAGCTCTTATAAATTTCTCTTTGTTTAGATAAGACTTACAAAGACTACGTCCTACTAGCATGTTAAAAATTTGGTCAGTTCCGCCGATTTCTAAGTCGACGTTCATGGCGACGCTGTCATAACCTTGCATAAGCGGATATATAAATTCTTGTACACCAATAGGGTTATTTTCTTTAATTCGTCTTTGAAACATATCACGTTCGATCATTTGCTGAACTGTTGCCTTGCTCATTAATTCAATTAGTTGTTCGAGTTTTAATGCAGAAAGCCACTCGTAATTGTGTTTAAATTGCACAGGATTATCCCCAGCAAAATTAATAAGTTGAGCCGCCTGCTTTTTCCAGCCGTTAGCATTTTTTTCTACTTCATCAAGCGTAAGAAGTTTTCTGGTGGAATCTTTATCCGGGTCTCCCACTCTAGCAGTAAAATCACCAATTAAAAATATAACTTCATGCCCGAGCTGCTGTAGAATGCGCAGACCTCTTATACCCATTGCATGCCCTACGTGAAGATAGGGTCCGGTTGGATCAAAACCCTGATATGCTCGCAATCTTTGTCCGGACATTAGCTTTTTTTTAAGTTCATCTTTTGTAGGAAAAATATTTTCAACACCGCGGTTTAAAAATTTATCGATTAAATTTTCGTCAGTAAGTACCTTGGGTGTTTTCATGGGAATAGTATAGCATAGTAGATTGTTTTGTTTATGGTTGCGCGTAGGTCTGGGATTATTTATTACAGTTTTTACAAGTAAAGATTTGTCACAATGCAGGGTTATCTTTGTAAATATATATAAAATGGAATGGTCCAGGTTATTTAAAGAGCAAATAATCTGGACCATTGACGCATTCTACGTGATAGGGGGTGTGTCGTAAATTAATTCAATTGCATTTTCTTGTCCATCTAATGCAATCTCATAAACTTCTTTCCAGCTATCCCTACCCTCACAGTTCAAAAGAACTTTTTCCCCTTTTTTAAATTTGTCTTTGTTATTTGGGTTATCAAGCCAAAAAATACCAAATTGCTCTGACCAACTTCCCGAAATTTTAACCCCTAAACCTTCTCCGAGCGTAACCGTTGCAGGTTTGTATGAATTTTGACCCATTTGCTTCTCCTTTGATATATGATGCATATTATATCATTTCTGAGCGTTTAGTGCAACCTATAGCCATAGGTGCGAAGTTTCTACTTTCTATCATTATGCGAAAAAAAATGTCGAAGAGATTTTTTGAAGATTTTCTCTACGACATTTGGCAGTTATTTGGCTAATAATCAAGAATTTCGATGATCATTGATCTCGGACCATTGAATTCTTTGATTCGCCCCTCACGGATTGTGGATGCTCCCACCAATTGCACTTCGATCTGGTTGCCGACAGCGCCGTAACTTTGGAAAGTATCCACTTCGGCTGATGACAATGTTGCAATATTACCGGAGACAAAACATAGAAATTCCTTTTGGTCCCGGGGCATCCTTATCACGCTATACTTAACATTACTCTTTCTCATTGGTACTGGCATAATTAACTCCTTAAATTGGGGATGGTAAAAACTGATAGCAATTATATCAAACATAGCTTATTTTGTAAAATGCCATTTTTTATACTGTGCCTGAAAAATTATCTAATTAAGTCATTTTTCAAAACAATAGACCTTCCATTAAGCTTCTATACAGCTAATTGTCTTTCCTGGTATTGTCCGTTTGGTTTGGTGACTAGTTTAACCTTATCTTCCGGTTGTACCAGGTCGCCGGCTGCCATTTTGTTTGATTCAGAAAGTTCAAATGTACGTGAGCGTCCATCCCATGTTCCAAGAACACTCATACCTGCGGTTAGAATCAATTTAGCATTCACGACTTCCTCCTTTTTAATATGTATTGCTGGAAAATATTTGAAGTAATTTTAGCATAGTGCGTCAATAAATACGCGTTTTGTGTATATCGTTGTAGTTTTTACTTCCCTTTTTAATAGGGGCAGGCAGTATTAATGATTAATTTTTGTATTGAAAATGGAAACAACCACGAAATTTATGAAATTTTCGTGGTTGTTTATATATACTTTCTCCTCAAGCCTCAGTAGTTGATACGTTCCCTTGAGCACACGTATTGGTTGGCTAATCCTTTGGATGCAAGCCAAGCATTTGCCGCTTCCGGATCGATTTTTCCGAAAGTTTTTGTTTGTGAAGCCTTGGGATCATCCGTCAACGCGCCGTTGTTGCACAGGAAGCGAGCTGTATTTGGTTTTGATCCAAACACTGCCAGCAGGAATGAACCCTTATGCTTTCGAAAACCGAGAAGTGTGGGTGTCTGATCGATCATTATGCACACGCCGCGACATAACGGTCCAGCAAATCATTTGTACGCAGGATTGCCGTAACGTTGCCAGTAGTTCCCCTTGCCAGATCCTTGTCAGTACAGTACGAGCTCAGCGTGCCGTCTTTCTTGACGAACCGCGGGTTTGGCGCCTTAATACCATCGACCACTAGAACAAAACCATCACCATTTTGTGAAGCGTGAACAACTTTCCTATCGTCATCTTGTGCCATTTCGGCCTCCTTGTATATTACCGTAAACATTACGGTTTAGAATTGGTATAAATTATATCAGAATATAATTATAGGTCAACTATATTTTTTCAAAAAAATCAAATATATATTCAGACTCTTACTAAATATCAGCAAAGTTAAACTCACTTTCCTCTGCTATAATAGATAGACATGAAAATACCGAGGTTTAATTTCCAACTAAAAAACATTAAAAAACAGAATCTAAACAGGGTGTTTCGAAGGATAAAAAATAGGTTTTATTCTGCGGATAAACCTTTAAAAAGTCCTACAATAGTTAAGAAAATAAAAATACCTAAGGTTGGACTTAATCTCAAAGAAAAACATCTTTATATACTGACTTACCTAGCGTCTTTGACCTTAATCGGTATGGTGACAGGTACATTATTAGTAATCATAGTATTGGCTGTAATATCAAGAGAATTACCTAATCCTAACCAATTGCTCGAAAGAAGTTTTGAACTTTCGACAAAAATCTTTGATCGCAATAACATACCAATATTTGAAGTTTACGGTGAAAAAAACCGAACGTTATCAAGGATAGAAGATATTTCAGTGCACGTACAGCACGCAACTCTGGCTGTTGAAGATGCTGAGTTCTATATGCATCAGGGCTATTCATTACGCGGTATGGCACGTGCTTTGGTAAATACCGTCACCGGTAAAGGTTTACAGGGCGGTTCTACTCTGACACAGCAGGTTATAAAAAATACGCTTCTGTCTCAAGAGCGTACTATTTCACGAAAACTTAAAGAATTCATACTCTCGCTCCAGCTTGAAAATAAATATTCGAAGGATCAGATATTACAGATGTATCTTAATGAATCACCTTATGGAGGTCAGAATTATGGAATATACACCGCGTCCAAAACCTATTTCAATAAAGAGCCTAAAGATTTGACTTTGGCGGAATCTGCCTATCTAGCAGGTTTGCCTCAAAGACCAAGTTACTATTCTCAGTTTGGTACAAACCCTGAAGCCGGTATAGAAAGAAAGAACACTGTTTTGATGTTGATGCACGAAAAGGGCTGGATTGGTGCTGACGGAAATAAATATTTTATAAATGATGAGGAATATGACGCTGCTATCGCACAAGAACTTCAATTTCAATCTTCGAGTATACCTTTCAAAGCACCTCATTTCGTGTTTTATGTTAAACAAAAACTAATTGAACTTTTTGGCGAAGAATTTGTTGAACAGGGTGGCTTACAGGTAAAAACCTCTTTGGATTTAGCCCTGCAGGATAAATTCCAGGATATTGTCTATGACGAGGTTGAAAAAGCAAAAAATCTTGATGTATACAATGGCGGTTTAGTAGCGTTAGACCCAAAAAACGGGCAAATATTGGCTATGGTAGGCTCTAAGGGCTATTTCTTGGAATCTGAGCCCGTTGGATGTATTTCAGGCATCACAGGAGAAAATAGCTGCCTTTTTGAGCCTGAATTAAATACTACGACTTCAAACAGGCAACCTGGTTCGTCAATTAAACCTTTAACCTATGCGACCATGCTCAAAGAAGGCTATGTCAGCTCATATATGTTTCTTGATGTTCCCACAAAATTTCCCGGCTCAAGTGTAGATAAGCCTTACGTTCCTGAAAACTATGACGGCATATTTAGAGGCGTCATGTCCATGAGAAAATCCTTGGCAAATTCGTTGAATATACCTGCTGTAAAAGCATTAAAACTTGCAGGTCTTGATAATATGATTGATTTTGCGGAAGATCTTGGAATTTCAACCTTTAAAGATCGACAAAGATACGGATTAGCTTTGACATTAGGTGGAGGTGAAACAAAATTATTAGAAATGACCGGAGCTTTTTCAGCATTTGCCAACAAAGGGAGATTTTACGAACCAAATCCCATTATTGAGGTGAAAAATTCTAGAGGAGATGTTTTATATAGCTGGCGGGATGAAGGTGGCAAAAAAGTCATGGGTGAAGATATCGCGTTTATGATTTCAGACATATTATCTGATGATGGCGCACGTAGTGAAGCCTTTGGCTTTGGAAGTTTACTAAATATTCCGGGTTATCAGGTGGCTGTGAAAACTGGTACTACTGATGATAAGCGTGATAACTATGCCCTTGGTTTTACTCCCTCAATAGCTATTGGTGTCTGGGTTGGCAATAACAACAACGAAAAAATGAACCCTTACGTTGCTTCAGGTATAACAGGAGCTACACCAATATGGCACAGAGCTATGCAAACCTATCTTGACGAACATTTCAAGGATAATAAAGAAAAGTTTATTCCGCCTGAAAATGTAGTCAAAATTAACGTTGATGCCTTAACCGGTATGCAAACATATGATGGAAATGATACTCGCGGTGAGTGGTTTATAAAAGGCACGGAGCCGGCATCCGTAAGTGACTGGTATAAACGCATCGAAATATGTAAGGAAGATGGAAAAATTGCTAACAGTTCCTGTAAGGATGCAGACAGAACAAAAACTGAAACCTTTATTGATATTCAAGCTGAATTACCTGAGTGGCAGATGTACGTAGATAAGTGGATTAGCGAAAATTATTCAGGTGATGACAAATATTTTCCTCCAAAAATGCAGACGTGCCTTAAATTTGATGATGATGGAGATGTTGAAGATGATGATGAAATTTGCGTAGAAATTGTAAACTTAAACAATGGCGATCGCGTACCGTTAGATTTTAGACTGAGTGCAGAGGTATCAAGCTCAAAGGATGTTGATCGTGTGAATGTATATATGGATGATCGTAGAATGACAGAAGACAATTCTGCGCCATATGGCTATAACTTTGAGTTGTCTCCCAGTGATATTGGGCGCCACAAATTTAAAGTGAGTGCAAAAGATGAAGACGGCAATAAAGCAGAAAAAGAGATTGAACTTGAGGTAGTAGGCTATCAATTGGATTAGACTTTTTCCGAAAAATATCTATAATTGACAAAAACTTTACTAGAGGAGTTATCAATGGACGATTATCACAATTTCTTGCATGCAGATTTAGAAAGAAAAAAGCTATTTGGCATATTTCCATATTGGAAAATTACATATTATTTTCCTAAAAGGGGAAAACGTTTCAGAGAAATGGCTATAGATGATCGACGGGTCATGGACGAAGTACTTGAAAGAATAGGCAAAGAGTATGGTTTATATGATGCCGGGTGGTACATTTTTAAGTGCAAACCGGCAAAAATCGTAAAATTAATTAATGAATTTCTCGGTGAATATGGCCTTTAGTTCGAATGGGAACCTTGTATAAGAAAATACGGGTTTCCATTTTTTTTTACATTAGGCTTTTAGACTCGCTT
>CAZPYT010000021.1:0-14993 GCA_964590955.1 uncultured Candidatus Saccharibacteria bacterium
ATTCCTTTGATCTTAGAAATACAAATACCGGCGGGGTTGTGGTAAATACCTATCATTTGCTCACCGGTCCCGGATTAGATGTCATAAAAAAATTCGGCGGTGTCAAAAGATTTATGAATTTTGAAGGGTTAGTAGTTTCAGATAGCGGAGGCTGGCAGGTTTTTTCACTGATACATCGCAGTCGAAAAGGAGGAAGAATCACAGACGAGGGCGTGACATTTGTAATAGGCGGAGGTAAACAGGATATTTTTACGCCCGAAGAATCAATTAGAGCCCAGTTTGATATTGGCTCTGATATAGTTGTTTGTCTGGATGACTTTTCCGATCCTACTTTAAATGAGCAAGATACTGCTGCCTCTGTTGATCGTACTATACTTTGGGCTGACCGTTGCAAGAAGGAATTTAACAAGCAATTGAAAAAAAGAAAATTAACTGATAAAAATAGACCACTTTTGCTGGCTGTAATTCAAGGAGGTTTTTACAAAGATGAACGAAAACGATGTTTCCATGCTTTAAATGAAATCGATTTCGACGGCTACGGTTATGGCGGTTATGCAGTAGATAAAAATGGAAATCTTGATCTTGAGCTTTCTCAATTTATTGTTGACTTGATTCCTGAAGAAAAAGTAAAATTTGCGCTTGGTGTGGGGCGCCCGCAGGATTTAGTAAATCTTTCCAAAATGGGTTGGGAAATTTTCGATTGTACACTTCCTACAAGAGATGCAAGGCATAAGAGATTATACGTATTTAATGGAAAAGCTGAGAAATCTATTTTGGATAAAGCCGATTTTTATGAATATGTCTATATTAATAAACAAAAATATGAGAAAGACGAGTCACCCATAAGCGAATATTGCACCTGTTCTACATGTAACCAATATTCAAAAGCGTATCTTAGACACTTGTTCAAGATAGGAGATTTTTCTGCATATAGGTTGGCTACAATTCACAATCTAAATTTTTATTCCGACTTAATAAATCTATTGCGGATTTGACATTTATATCAGCCTTTCATATGCTTAAAACATGCCTAAAAAAATACTTTTAACTCTGACCGTCATCAGTTTATTTACTTTAGTTTTATCCCCGGTCTTTGCTGCGAAACCCGATAATGCACCTCAAGGAAAACCAATCAAAGAAGAAAAAATTCGGAATAACGAAGAAAAAATCCAAGAGGTAAAAGAACGTGTTGCTGCGAAGAAAGAAGAAAAACAGCAGGAACGTAATGAGCGCCGCGAACGTGTATGTGCGGCGTTTAGTGAACGTGCTCAGCAAAAGTTACAGCATTTTGCGGATTACAGAGGTGTTCATGTCGAAAAATACGAGAAGTTAATTGCACGGTTAGAAGGACTTTCCACAAAATTAGCAGCTAAGGGTTACGATGTTACGGATTTAAAAGCCCATCTCGGAGAGTTAAGTGTATTAGTGGAAAAATATCAAATGGTCTTTGATGAATTTATTGCCAGTTTGAATTACACAAAAGGCTTCGGTTGTACAGATAAAGATGCTGATTTTAGAGAGAATATGGCGTTATCAAAAGCAAAACTTGCTGAACTTAAGGCTGTTAGAACAGAAATTAGAGACTTTTATAAGGATATGATTCGAGCAGATGTCAAAGCTTTGAGAATTCAAGCCGAAAAAAATGCAACTGAAGATGAAGAAGTTAATGAGGATGAGGATGGGACTACTGAGGAAGATACAACATTTGAAACAGATGGCACCACGTCAACAGTACCAAGTTCAGGAGAAGGAGAATAATTAGATGAAAAAAGAAAATGGTATTGCAGGAGTTTTACTATTATTGCTGACTGTAGCAGTTTTAGTGGCAGCGTATTTTGTTTATTCCATATATGTTGGGCAAAAAACTGTAGAAGAAAGAGACCAGATGTATTCAGCACCTAGTGTGACAGTATTCGAAAAAATTCCGGAAAGCAATTCTACACCGGAAGAAATTGACAATAATACGTTGAATGAAATGGATAATTTGGTTAATTCTGTAGATGATCCCGGGGATCTTTCTGACCTTGAGTATTAAGCAGAAGTTGTTACACGCATCAATAGTTGTGTGCTAGTATTGATTGGTGATATATGAAGTTGTGTCAGTAGTACTTACTGCAGTTGGCGACATACTGATAGGTATGTCAGTGCTGAAAGTTCATGAGAGCCTGCTAACTGAGAGGAAGATAGATAAAGAGGTCGTACGAGAAATTCGATCAGAACACATATATGTTTTTGCGGGCATAATGTTCATATTTATAGGATTGATCTTTCAGGTCATTTCATTATATACACTATGAAAATTCACAATCTAAACTCAGAAACAGCCGGTAATAACGAATTTATAAATTATATTAAAGAACAGTATAACCGAGATTATGTAATATTTTTTAGCGGTGGTGCGCATTTATATACTCTCTATAAATTGCTGGCAACTGATTTTAATTATCCGTTCCCAAGATATATAGTTTTGGGGGATGAGTCATATACAAAAAACTCTCCGAAGGAATATTCTACGCTGGCAATGATCAAAGAATCGGGTCTTTTGGGCAGAATAAAGTGGGAGAACACTCAGTTCTACAAAGTTGCTAGAGTAGGCGACCCCGAAGCAGAAAAAGCTCATGAGAAGGCACTGCAGGAACTATTTCAAACTGTCAGGAATATGGATACGATTGGTGTGTTCGATATGCACCCTGACGGGGGATTTTCTTCTGTTACGCCCAATTCCGAAGCTGTAAATTCTGATAAATATTTTGTGAAGATGCAAGATGTGGACAATGTAGTTTATTCCATAACGCTGCAAACAATCATGGAACACATAAAAAAACACATCCTGTATGTGGCGTCTGATGAAACATGCGGTATGTTTACCAGAGTTTTAAACTTTGAGAGTGATATGCGCGATTATCCTGTTTTGGCATTTAAGAATTTGCCCCACGTGAATGTGTATTGTTACCCTGAACAGAAATAACCTAGTAATGAAAAAACCCAAGATCCAGAAAATTCATAATGTAGATAAGGTTACAAGCATTAAAAAAATTATACGAACTAATTTGCATTTTGTTGGAATATTATTTTTGCTGTGTATAGCGTTATATGCAAATACTATAAATAATGAGTTAACGTTAATTGATGATGTTCAGGGATTTACTTATGACACCCGTATACAAAGCATATCCGAAAGTATGACCACAGGCTCAGTACAAAAGGTATTGTATGCGATTTCTTACAAATATTTTGCATTAAATCCGGTTCCTTTGAGAATATTTTCAGTATTTTTACACTATATTGCTACTGTACTGGTATTTATTTTTTTATTTTTGCTTGTAGGCAAAACAGAAGCAATAATTGGAACATTGGTATTTTTGACACATCCAATTAATACAGAAGCTGTAACATGGTTTAGTGGCAGCCCGTATCTCTATATTGCAATATTTGATCTTTTAATATTTATCTTATTTTTAAAGTATAAGCAAAACACTTTAAATAAAAAATACATCTATCTAGCTGTATTTTTTTATATTTTAGAAATAGCGCTTAACAAATCTCCTTGGGTTATCATTGTACCAGCGGCGCTGCTGGTGATTGATCAGCTTTTTCTGTCCAAAAAATTTGAATTCTCTAATATGACATGGCTGGTAATCTTAGCTATTCCGCTATCGATTTATTTAGCAGCAGATTTTAGCAGGATGTACAGCGCAAGAATGGAGTATCGCGCAGGATCAGGAAACAGAATTACGATGAATACGCAATCATTTAAACCGATTTTTGAAGGCTATCCGTATACTACTTACCTTATGTCTACCTTATACGTATTTCCGCTAAACTTGTCAGTATATTACGACGGTATGCCGGTAACTACCGGACTTTATATTTCTATGTATGTAGTATTTTTCGGATATGTCTGGGCAGTGTTTTATTTCTTAAATAAGAAAAGAGAGATAGCAGGTGTACTAATTATGCTGCCGCTGCTTATTGCCCCGACTTATTCTCCTGTTAAGGTCACCTGGTTTTTAGCTGAACGCTATATGTATTTAGGTTCTGCATTTTTCGGGTTGCTTATTGCCTGGCTATTTGCTGAAGTTACCAAGTTAGTATCACGAAAAGAGTATGCTTACATTGCTTTTGGTGTTTTGATTTCACTTTATTCCTTCAGAACAATACTCCGTAATGGAGATTGGCAAAACACTTTAACAATCTCTGAAGCAAATATGAAATCGTCACCCTTAAGTGTGCGACCTTATAATGATACAGGCGGGCACTATTATTTACAGGGGGATTTAAGCAAAGCAATGGAAATGTATGAAAAAGGATTAACTATAGTTCCCAACTCCGGAACTGCTATAAATAATCTTGGATTAATTTATTTGGAACAGGGTCCGCTTGTTCTTAGAAGCGATTTTAAAGTTCCGGTTCAGGATAGAGAATTATCAGACAAGTATTTTAAGAATGCCTTAACCCTTTTTGAAAATAAGGGTGATTTAAGAACTATTTCTTACTTTCTAAATAAGTCTTTGGCTTATGACATTGCATCAGTTGATAAAATGATGAATATAGCAGATTTTTATTTCAACTTAAAAATGACCAATTACGCCAGAAGAATGTACGAGCACATTTTGGACACTGAGCCAACAAATGAACCGGCACTGCAGCGTATCAGTATTTTGGGAATTGACCAGAATTAAAACTCTGATTCTGAAAATACTTCAGCTTGGTAAACATATATTCGTGCGTCTTCTTCTTTAAAGCAGTTTTCTTTTTCACCCAGTTTTTGTATACACAGGTTTTTTAAAAATGTTTCCAGATCCCAATTATTATCTGTAGCTACTTGTGGTAAAAAAGTTCCGGATTTCCCGTTGTATATAATTCTTACACCGTCAATTCCAGGACTGATTTTTTGCCAATCTTGAATTTTTTGTTCAGGAGTCATCGCTGATATCTCAATTTCAATCTTATTGACTTCATCTGATGTTACCGGAGTAAATCTTGGATCTTTCAATGCTGCCGAAACTGTTACTTCTTGTAGTGTTTTTGCTAAGGGGGTTTGAGGCTGAAAATGTCCAATACAACCGCGTAGGTTTCCTTTTTTCAACAGAGTTACAAAAGCCCCTATAGGGAGGTCTAATTCTTTTGCGGTATATTCCACTATTGTTTTTTCTTTTGTATAAATATTATTTAGAGTTGTGCGTGCAATTTTAAGAGCTTCTTTTTTGGCAGATTCGCTAAGAGTTGCTTTTACAACTTTATCTTGAAAAAATCCGATTGCTGAATAGCCGACTACTCTTGATTTGTCTCCCGAAGAATCTGATGAATTTGAATAGTCTAAAAGTCTGATGTCATCGATGTTTAATATCTCTGCCATTCTTAATGCCACTTTTATAGGAAATAATCCACATGCAGAAGTTGATAAATTTAAAAATTCTTTGTTTTTTTCCACAGCGGTATTGAGCTGATTTATATCTCCTGCAATAATTGCATCTGTAGTTCGCTTGTCTGCTACTAGCGCGTTTTCATTATTAGGATAATGAGATAAATCAGTACTTATTATAATAGCCGTCTCGTCATTTACTTGCGCTGCGAGTTTATATGCCAAATTGTTTATAAGTTCTTGAGATGCTTGTCCCAGCAAAATAGGTACGATTTCAGCGTCAGGGTGTAAATACTTAATAAAAATCCCTTCCAGTTCAATAGAATGTTCTTTTTTATGTGGAAGTTCATCCTCTTTTATATAGTTACCGTCTATGAATTTTTCTGCTAATTCTTTATTAATTTTAAGATTTCCCAGAGGTGTTTCCCATTCTCCGGTAGAAATTACCGCTGCGTGCCTGATTGAATTTTCATGGCTTACTCCAATTACAATAAAATTTTTAATATATTCGTCTTCTATTTGTTTAAAAGCAATAGCTGCTGTTTTTCCCGAATAAACTGTGCCCGCGTGAGGTGAGATAATAATTCTGGCTTTTCCGCTCTCTTTTTTTATGTCTTTTAAAAATCGCCTCATTTCCTCTTCCAGCTTTTCCGGTTCTTTTGGGTAAAAACTGCCGGCAACAGCGGTATTTCTAATTCTCGATGCAATAGCTGATAAATTAAGTTCAATATCTTGTTGATTTTCTTGTGGAGGTTTTGCAAAAAACGCTATCAAAAACAAAAGCCCTAAAACAGCTAAAAGTACCGATCCTATTAGCAGCATTTCATTGAATTTAATTTTATTCTTTTGCATCTAAGAGTGATGTTTTTCGGCATCGGCTTTGGTTATGTGAATAGTTCCGTCTTTATGTTCTGCAGGAGAATATATCGTGTATAGTTTTGCTTTTTCTACAGCAGATATATTTATTACATTATGTTTAACCCCTGCGGGAATTATTACTACAAAATCAGGACCTGTTATTGTTTCCTGATCGTTAATCACAAACTTTACCGCGCCTGCTTCAATTCTGAAAAATTGATCAATATGATCGTGTACCTCTTCACCAATTTCTTCTCCCGGTTCAAGGCTCATGACTACTAACTGAGCGAATTTGCCTGTATGTAAGACTTTTCTAAAGTTATCATTATCCATAACCTCATTTTCTATATTTGCAATATATGGTTTCATGAAACTATTATACTCTAATTTAACTCAAGTAGTCCTGTACCTGTAGAGTTGATTTGACAGTACTGTGAGATTTGATCAAAGTTACTACCGTCAAAGGTTATAACACCTGTAGTTAACGGAACCTGACATTCGTTTACAAAAAAACCGGTTTCGTTTTCAAATCCGGTTTCTACTTCGCAGACAGTATCTGATTTTCCTACAATATTAAATGTCGTTTTACCGGTAGCTCCTGTAGCTTCAAAATCAAAAGAATTGTTACAAATTTCAAAATCAACAATAAACTCTTTCTGCTTTACCGGCGTGTATACATCCGCAAGATTGTCACTCAACTCAATCTCATCGAGTGGCTTTTGTTTAAAGGTAAGGTAAGACAAAAAAAATAATATAGCAATCCCTATTAGTTTATAATTCAACTTCATGTAATTTATGGTAGCACAAAATTTAATTCTGAAAAGACTGTTTGAAAAACTAATTTTATATCGGATACTGCCAATTCAATTCTATTTTTATTCTCGCAATACCTTTCCAATTCAAGTTTGTCGGACTCAGAAAACTTTGCTTCTTCCGTTGCAACCGGATGCATTAAAGAACTATTCTCATCATTGTGGCCTAAGCCTAGTGCATGCCCGAATTCATGCGCCGCAGTTCTTATGAAACTTTGTGCATTTTCGTAAATATAGATATCTATGGTGTTTGTGTAACCGTTATACACCCCTTCTTCTGGTTTTATTTTCAATAATGAGTTAAAAGATTCTACTTTATTATTAATTTCTTCTATCTGACTATTAATATTATTTACTGCATTATTTATTTCGCCTGTTTTTTTATCTATCTCATCGATCTGATTTCTTATTGATTTTTGTTTTTCGACAAGTGATTTATAAATACCTTCAGGTGCGCCGCCTTTCGAATTCCAATACTCAATATCGCTATTGAGTTTATTCAAGCTTTTTTCAATTTCTAATTTTTTTTGTTCAAACTCATCAAGCTCTTTCAAATATTCGCTTTTATTATTTTCTATTACGGATTTTTGTTCTGTGATCTTGCTCACCGCCGCCTGTCGGTCATCATAAACAAGATTTACTGCGAGTTTTGCATTTTCATCATAAACAAAAAATTCTTTATCCAAAGCAGAATTCCAAACTTTGGCTGCTTCTATAAGTTGGATTTTTATTTTGTCAGGTTCACGCCCAAATCTTGAATCGACATCTCCTAACTTATAATGGATGGGTTTGTCACAAAAAGAAAAATTCATCCACCTATTTGAATATGCTTCTATTTGGGGAATTTTATAGATAATAAAACCTAATAATAATATTAGCAGTAAGAAGGCGTATCTTTTCACTATTTAATTCTAGCAGAGATTTAGTTTAGTAAGGTCTGGCTTGTGATTTATTAATCAGTTCAAGTATGGCATTTTTCAGTAGCAAATATCCCTCATTTTTATCTGTATGTACTTCAGGGTGAAATTGAAATCCATACACAAGTTTAGTTTTGTGCCTAACAATTTCCACTCCGTCCTTTGATATTGCCAGTGGCATTAATTCAGGTCCTACTTCATTTTCATAAATGATTGCTTTATGGGATTCGAAAACTTCAAAAGATGTTTTTCCTCTAAATATAGGATCATTCTCAACTACCTGAATTTGCATGACGCCCTTTGCAGGGTTGTTCATTACTTCCGATTTTCCCCCGAAAGCGTGTACTATCATTTTTAATCCGTAGCATATTCCTATTATTGGAATTTGCGTTCTTTTAATATATTCAGTTTCTCTATCGAAAGCTTCTTTTTGTGTATGATATGGTACGCCGCTATTTCCGCTTAATAATATAAGATCAGGAAAATTAGCATGTTCAAAATCAATTTCGTTAAATCTCTGTTTTGTTATTTTGTTTGCATACTGCGACAGTTCATCTTCAAGTTCATTAATATGCAGTGATGCATTGTCTACTAAGAGTATGTGCATTGTTGTATTTTAGCAACACTTTTAGGAAAAAAAAACTTCCCCGCAGGTATAACTTTCTACGGGGAATAATTTTATTTCTCTTTTCCTTTTATGCTTTTGTCAGAACTCTTGTTTCCATACCAAATGAGGCACCCTCTTGAGGCATTACCCACGCGCTGACTGATACATTGGGTAGCAGCTCGGTTGTTGTAAGAAATTCAAGCACCTTTGCTTGCAGCCTGCGACGATCCTCAATTGTTGTGACAAAACCGGTTCCGTCTGCACCCATCATATTTTCAGTGTACAAAATGTCGACGTGTACGCCGGTTGAGTTTGCGCCTCGGAAAACCGGTGTCCAAAGAACTTCAACTTCGTCATTATTTACTGGTTGACCGATTTCATGCATGGCATTTACGACGGTATCGATCAGATCATTTTCGAATGTAGTGAGGCGATCTTCTTCAAGTGCTGATGAACGTTTCTGCGAGATCATTTCAATAATGCTTTGTAAGGTAATAATTCTTAAGCTTGGCATATGAACTCCTTGTGTAACGGTATTTTCGATAGTTATCAGGATAATAATGGTTTTATTTCGCCGTGTCAATTGTTATAGGGTACTAAATACATTTTTAGAACCTACCTACCCACCTACATACCTACATACCTACATACACAAGGTTAGTTATGAATTTAAGGTGCTATTCTAAATCATATTAAAAAATGGGATTATTCTGTAAGTTGTAACTTATTTTTGACACAACAGGCAAACTTCCATAAACTTTAACTATGCCCACAGAATTAAATACGTTTTTTTATCCAAAATCTATTGCGGTAGTCGGCGCATCACGATCACCTGAAAAACTTGGTGCGATTATTCTAAAAAATATAATAGAATCAGGTTTTTCCGGTAGTGTATTTCCAATAAATCCTCAAGCTGAAGAACTGCAGGGTGTTAAGTGTTACAAATCCATAAATGATTTACCCGAAAAGCCTGAACTTGCGATTGTTTCTATTCCTTCAAATGCTGCTGTAGAAGCTGTTGAAGCACTTGGTTCTGCAGGAATTTTAAATGTGGTCGTTTTGTCTGCAGGATTCAAAGAGTTAGGAGCAGAAGGGGCGGATCTTGAGAAAAAACTACAAGCGATAATAGGGAAGTATAAAATGAACTTGCTGGGGCCAAATTGCCTAGGATTTATTAATAACACTGCTTCTTTAAATGCAACTTTTGCCGAAAAAGTTAAAGAAACCGGTAATTTGAGGTTTATCGCACAGTCAGGAGCAATTGCTGCGAGTTTGTTTGATTATTGTAATACAGTTGGTTTGGGCATTAGTGAATTTATTACTTTAGGAAATAAAGCCGGTCTTAATGAAAACGACTTTTTAAATTATTTTATTCAACAACAGCAAAATACCTTAGTAGCGCATAAAGATGACGGACTATCTGATATGAACCCTGTCGGGCTGTATTTGGAATCAATTTCGGAAGGAAGTGAATTTTTAAAACTTATTAAACAAGTTTCTTTGCGGGATCCCGTTATTGTGTTAAAGCCCGGTAAAACTCAGTCAGCCGCAAAAGCGATGCAGTCTCATACCGGATCAATTGCCGGTGAAGACTCTGTTTTAGACTCTTTATTAAAACAGTCAGGTGCCATTAGAGTTCATACTCTCGAAGAATTTTTTGATTACACTAAAGCATTTTCTTGGGAAAACGCACCAAAAGGTTCGAAGATAGCCGTAATTTCAAATGCAGGCGGGCCCGCTGTAATCTCGGCTGATGCCATTGAAGCATCAGGGTTGGAATTAACGCAGTTTGACGATTCCACAAAAGAGAAGCTTAATAATGTTTTACCAAGATCAGCCAGTATTATTAATCCGGTAGATGTTTTGGGGGATGCTTTGGCTGACAGATTTTCTGAAGCAATAGATATCGTGCTGCAAAACGAAAATGTGGATTCTTTGCTGGTTTTATTAACTCCGCAATTGATGACTCAGATTGAGAAGACCGCTCAGGTAATCGGAGAGCTGGCAAAAAAATATAATAAACCTGTTTTCTGCTCTTTTATTGGCGGACATGCTGTAGATGAAGGTAAAAACATTTTAAATCACTATAAAATACCTTCGTTTGCTTTTCCTGAAAGGGCTATAGGCGCTATCGCGTCTATGTGGCATTTTAGAAATTATCAACAAACTTATGATCCTGCACAAGAAGCTACTGTGGATACTGATATTAGCGCAGAAACCGGTACCATTAGAAATATTATTCAGCAGGCAGTGACTGCCGGTAAAAAAAGTTTGGATAATCTTGATGTTGATGTCGTATTGAAATCTGCCGGTATACATTCCCCCATTACTCGAAGAGTGCAGAATATACAAGAAGCTAAAGACTTTGCTAATGAAACCAGATGGCCGGTTGTGTTGAAACTAAGTTCGCCGGGTCTTATACATAAAAAAGATGTTGGGGGTGTTATTACAAATATTGTCAATGAACAGATGCTTGAATCAATGTGGAATAATCTTGAACATAAAATCGAACAGCTTGACGAGGACATTAGAAAGAATGTTTCTATACAGGTGCAAAAAGAGATACTGGGCGGAGTTGAAGTAATTGTTGGTGTTAAAGATGATCCGATTTTTGGACCGATTATGTTATTTGGTGCTGGAGGTGATTATGCGCACCTAATAGAAGACGCAAATATTTGCACTCTTCCTATTGACAAAAATAAAGCACGTAAACTGGTTGAAAGTTCAAAAATTTGTAAATTGTTAAAAGGACACGAAGGAGCTCTTCCTTGTGAATGCGATAAGTTGTGTGACTTGATGGTTCGTATTGGCAAACTAAAAACACTGATTCCCGAAGCTACAGATATAGAAATAAACCCTGTGATCAGTACTCTTAATGACGCGTGGGCGGTTGACGGCAAAATTTTATTAAAAGAAGGAGAAAAGAAACCTGCCGCACGTGCTCCGATGCTGAAGGAGGCTGTGTGTACGTTGCATGACAATCCTTCAAGCAAATTTAATTATTATGAATTTGAGACTGCTGAACCGTTTACTTTTAAAGCTGGCCAATATATAAGTGTTAAGGTTTCTCCGACTGCAATTAGAGCATATTCAATTGCTACAAAAATTTCCGAGAACAAGTTTGCTTTGTTGGTTGATACAAGACCAGGTGGTCCCGGATCCCAATTTTTCGAAAATTTAAAAGCGGGAGAAAAGATTCCGTTTTTAGGACCGTTTGGTGTATTTACACTTGATGTTGATGATGGTTCTGAGCAATTGTTATTTTTGGCTACAGGCTCAGGTATCAGTGCTATCCGTTGTATGATCGATGACGCTTTAATGCTGCAAAATTATAAAGGGCAAATTTCTCTATATTTTGGGTTGACGCATGAAAGTGAAATTTTTTGGAAAGAACATTTCGATGAGCTCGCGGCGAGATTTCCAAACTTTAAATATGATTACGTTTTATTTAAACCAAGTGAGGCTTGGCAAGGACCAAAAGGCTTTAATACCGATATGGTAGTCAAAAACTTTGCTGATACTTGTAATTGTTCAGTTTATCTATGCGGACATCCGGCAATGATTGCCAGCGCGAGCGAATTGGTTGCCAAAATGGGTTGTCCGCAAAACAGAATTTATACAGAAAGGTTTGCTTAATGAAAAAAACTTTAACAAAACAAAAAATATTTTCTTTAAAAATTGCCGGTATGGCCGGTCAGGGAATTAAATCGTCCGGAATTTTATATGCGAGATTTGCTAATCGTTCCGGCAGCTATATTTATAATTACATAGAGTATCCTTCAATTATTAGAGGTGGTCATAATGTGATGCAAATTAACATGTCGCGCGAACCTGTTTTAGGACCGAGTAATAAAACCGACTTTTTAGTAGCTTTAAACCAAGACGGTATTGATTTACACCTTGATGAATTTACCGAAGGCGCAGGAGTGATTTTTGATGAGGACAAAAAGATCGATATTTCCTCATTACCCGCAAGTGTTCACAAATTTCCGGTTCCGTTATCGAGATTTGCAAAAGAAGCAGGCGGGGATGAGTTGTTGATTAATACAGTAGCTCTTGGTGCAATAACCGGCATGCTTGGCGGTGATCTTGAAATTTTAAAAGAACTGATCAAAGAAGAATACGGTGATAAAAATGCTGCGGTAGTAGAGGCCGATACAAAAGCTGCGGATCTTGGTTATCAATATGCCAAAGAAAAATACGATGATAAAGTAGTAGATGTTTTAAAACCGGGTTCAAAATCGAAACACATGGTAGTTAATGGAAACGAGGCTGCTGCAATGGGTGCTATTGCAGGCGGTATGCAATTTGCTGCGATTTATCCTATGTCGCCAATTTCAAACATTTTGCACTTTTTAGTTCAACATCAAGAAAAATTCGGATATCTTTACAAACAGCCGGAAGATGAAATTGCCGCCATAAATATGGCAATTGGAGCCTCATTTGCCGGAACCAGAGCAATGACCGCCACCTCTGGAGGAGGTTTCGCGCTTATGTCAGAAGCCTATGGTTTAGCCGGTATTGCTGAGGTTGGTTTGGTAATAATAGAGGGTCAGCGCGGTGCCCCTGCTACGGGTTTGCCCACCTGGAGTGAGCAAGGGGACTTACAATTTATCTTACGTGCACACCAGGGGGATTTTCCACGAATCGTATTAACACCGGGAGATGTGACAGAAGTATTTAAAATGACACGCACAGCATTTAATCTGGCAGAAAAATATCAAACTCCGGTTGTAGTACTTATAGATAAAAATCTTTGTGAGAATGATCAAAGCGTAGAGATGTTCGATAATTCAGATTTCAAGCTAGATAGGGGCAAACTATTTTTAGATCCTGATCCGAATTTTGAAAGATATAAAAATTCTGCAGATGGAATTTCCACTAGAACAGTTCCCGGAGTCGGTAATTTTTTCATTGCCAATTCTGATGAACATGATTATGTGGGATTTTCTAATGAAGAAATCGATAATAGAAATGAACAAATGAAGAAAAGAATGCAGAAGATGATTACCTGTGCAAAAGAAGATATGGACGAACCTGTTTTATACGGTCCAAAAAATGCTGACCTCACTCTTGTATCTTGGGGGAGTAACAAAGGTGCCATTTTACAAGCCATAAAAGAGTTTAATAATGTAAATTATTTGCATTTGACATGGGCTAATCCATTTCCCGTAAAGAGAATTACTGAAATATTATCTTCGGCTAAGAAAACTATGAATGTTGAGAATAACTATTCCGGTCAAATGGCAGGCTGGATTCGTGAGCAAACCGGAATAAAAGTTGATGAAAATTTATTGAAATATGACGGGCGGCCAATTTATGTTGAAGAATTAATTGAGGCAATAGATAAATTGCTGAAAGGGGGATCACTAAAATGACAACAATGAATGATTTACAAACAAAATGCACACCGAACTGGTGCCCGGGTTGTGGAAATTTACCTTTATGGACAGCCTTTAAAAAAGCGGCTGTAAAAGAAGGTTGGGATAATACCAATACTACATTTGTTGCAGGTGTCGGTTGCCACGGACATATAGTTAATTTCACAAAATTGACATCGGTTGAAGGATTGCATGGCAGACCGGTACCGGTAGCTACAGGTATAAAACTAGCAAATCACTTTTTGAACGTGTTTGTATTTTCAGGCGATGGGGACTCTTTGGGTGAGGGCGGAAATCATTTTATTCATGCATGCCGCAGAAACCACGATATTACCTTGTTCTTGCATGATAACGGTTTATATGCTTTGACTACCGGGCAAACATCACCCGCATCTCCGCATGGGTTTAAATCAAAATCTACCCCGGCAGGAAATCCTGATTGGCCATTTAGTCCATTGACCATGGCTTTAGCAGCAGGAGCTACTTTTATTGCTCGAGGTTTCTCAGGAGACATAGATAAGCTATCCGAGCTGATGATTGAAGCTAACAAACACAAAGGCATGTCAGTTATAGATATTATGCAACCATGTCATACATTCAATAAGGTGCTTACGCATGACTTTTATCAGCAAAACACCTATTACTTAGGTCCTGAACATGATGTGACCGATAAGCAGGCAGCTTTTAAGAAAACGATGGAATTTGGCGAAAAAGCAGTACCACTAGGTGTTTTTTATAAGGTTGATAAGCCTTCTTATGAATCGCAAATGCCTCAGTTGAAAGATTTGCCTTTGGTAGTTTCCGATCCGATAAGAAAAGATATGAGTGATGTTTTTAAGAAGTACGCATAAAAAAAATAAAAATTCCCCTTTTTCTTATGACAAAGGGGAATTAGCTAACTAACTTATTGCTACCATTGTCGCAGTAAAGAAGTACATTGTGATATCCACTACAGCTTGTGAAAGCAGAGCAGCTCGCCATCGCTTCTTCCTGAAAAAACTAGCATAAAAAAACGCTTTAAGTGCAAGCAACACATAATACCCCCAAACTAAT
>CAZPYT010000022.1:0-14849 GCA_964590955.1 uncultured Candidatus Saccharibacteria bacterium
CGTCTTTCTTAAGAGCAATAAGTTCTTTAACTTGTGTAGAAAACGCTTTGCCATCATATACTAAACCGGTAGATAATAAAACAATAGCAGCAGCTTCATAAGGATGCGATAAGACTTCTTGAGTAATTTGACTACTAAAAAAACCTTTTGTTACCTCGAACACGAATTGCGGAACCTGCGGCAAAGTTTCCTGAAAATTAGCAACTTGTTCTAGAACTGATGAAGTATCAATCTCTATATGTGTTACTGAATCCACTGCAAGCAAGACACCACCAGCAGCAGAGCGCGTGAAACCTCTCATATAATTTGTAGCTTTTTCCACATTATCAGTTAACCAACTATTATGAACCTCATCCGGCTGAGATACATGTTCATCATTTTTAATAATTTCAGACATACCATAAAGTCATAACATAGATTTCCAAATCAAATGAGTTGACCTAAACTAAATAACTTTATTTATACCTAACTATAGTGCCCGTAGACTAAAACCCGGAAAACTCCACCAGTTTTTCATCCTTATGCAGATACACATGAAATTCATTCTCTCGAATATGCGGATGTGCTCTAAAATCAATCACAGGCTTGCCGCAATATCTGCAATTAAAGTTGTTATAATAGGCAAAACAGCTTTCCTTATCTAGCTGCAATAATTTCGAATCAAGTTTTTTTACTTCCTCAGCAATAGGCTTGTATTTCAAAATTGAAGGAAAATCATTCATGGCCGACATAGGTATGACTGCAGACCTTAATCCATCTTGTGAATAAAAATACATTTTATCCATAAATCCTGCATGGTAGTGTTTCACCAAAAACGGCTTTTTACATGCATCGCAAACTACCACCAGGCGCGTACTTGTTGCGGTTGTATAATCCCCTCTAATATGTCGGCGAACCAATGGACCGTATCCTGCAAATTCTTCATTTAAAAATTCGGCAGTACTAAGAAACATAGGCTGCATTCTATAAATAACATCACTTTTTTCGTCAAAGTTTTTATCAGAAGTATCTGCAATTGCTGCTTCCAAGAAAACTCTTTTTTCAGGATATATTGTTATATGGTAATTCGCATACTTGTTTGCTAAATTCTCACCCGGGTCTCTCGGTTCTATAGTATAAGATATTGTGTTTACACCGTCTTCATAAATCTCAATGCTTGTGGTCGAATTACTAAGCTGTCCTTTAAAATACTGATCAATTGGTTCGGTAAAATCTGATGATGAATTCTCAATATATATAGAATTATCCTTCATTGAAACTTTGAAAGAGTTTTCGTTTTTACGATTTTGCACCTCGGCATATTTAGGTAATTTTTTTTCAAGAAGTTTTTTTTCGGAATCGAATAATTCGCCAATATAAAAAACCGAAAAATTATTTAACAAAAAATCCAACAGTTCTTCGCGTAAGCCACTGAGACTTTCTATTCTTATCAGTGGAATCGCCTTCAGCCGACGTTTTTCAGCAATCAGTGATGAAATATATTTTTCATTATCTAAAAAAGTTTTTTGTGAAATGTAAAAACATTTATAATCCCTAATTTCATAAGGCTCATTCAACGAAAAAATATTTTTTTGCATATCCGAGTTTTCTTCTACCAAAGATTGATATAACCCGGGATAATCATCAACAAATTCAAAGTGACTGCCTAATTTTTCGGTCAGTTCAAATCTGATTTTCTCTGCAGCTTGGGTAAAACCTGTATCAAGCGCACCGATAATTAATAAACCATGTTCGATGGACATAAGTCCTGTTGATATTCTTTTCATAATATAAGAATATCACTACTAAAAAAGGTTGGCTTACATCTTCAATTCATATTTATCATCTAGCATATAAGAATTATCTCGCGAATAATCTCCGTTTTTTACACGAACCAAATTACTGACAAAGCCTGATACATTTAACTCTTTACATATGTCTTGGGATAACTGCCTAATATATATGCCTTTAGAAGTTTCAACAGAGATTTTACATGATTGTAAATTTTCTTCTGAAGTTTTTATATTTTTCCATTGATTAATGATTTCTTTTTGTCTAAAATTTCCTTCAACTTTTGTTATTTTTTTTATTAAATGTTGCGCTAAGTTTTCTACGGAAGATTCATAAAAATCCAACAATGTAATCGAATATAGATAACCGCTTTTTCTTGGCAGTGTTATGTTTTCATTTATACGCGCATACTCGTGTAAATGTTTTCCTTTAATTTTTTTAGTAGAATAAATCGGATAATCTTGAGTATATTTACCCAAATATTTTTTCAAAGTTTCTGGAATTATTGTTTTTTTTAATTCGAAATTTCTTAAAATTTTTGTTGTAATAATTCCCATTCCGTCAAAGGTATCTGTACCTAATCCAAAAGTAATTTCAAATTCATATTTTTTAATCCAATTTGCGTACTCATATTTTTTCAGGCGTTCTTCACCAAGAAGTACAATTACGACACCCTCAGCCATGGGATCAAGCGTACCGGTATGACTGGTTTTTACACCATATTTTTCTGCCATTTTATGAGCAATTAAATGCGTAGATGAACCTACAGGCTGCCATATCGGTAAAATATTTTTTGCTTCTGTCACGCGATTATCATATCATTGTGACGTGAAAATAGTTAAAGGAAATAAACAAACCGATATTCTTTTTAAAGAATTTTCAGAAAATTTTAAAAAAGTCGTCGTCGACTTGGGAACCGGTGACGGTAGGTTTGTGTATAAAAAAGCATTAATAGAAAAAGACACACTATTTGTTGGAATTGACCCCAGCGCACAACAGTTGGAAATATATTCAAAAAAAGCCATTAGAAAAAAACTGACAAATGCATTGTTTGTTCTTGGATCGCTAGAGTTAATTCCTGAAGAATTGACAGGAAGTGCAGATGAACTTTTTGTTATATTTCCTTGGGGATCATTACTGCAAGCAATAGCTGTACCAAATGAAAATTTAAAAAATGTTTTAAAAATATTAAAAGTCGAAGGGACATTAACTTTGGTCCTGGGCTATTCTAAAGAAAGCGAGCCATCTGAAACTAGAAGACTGGAATTACCCGAGATCAACCTAGAATATATAAGTAAATTTTTAATTCCCACCTTAAATAAGTTCTCACTAATAGACATAGAAATAAAACAGTTAAATAAATCGGAAATAAAGGAACTGGGCACTAGCTGGGCAAACACGCTTACCTTTGGTAA
The DNA here is from genome assembly GCA_964590955.1 of uncultured Candidatus Saccharibacteria bacterium. GTDB lineage: Bacteria > Patescibacteriota > WWE3 > UBA101185 > UBA10185 > CAZPYT01. Next base: position 3,186 of record CAZPYT010000022.1, read on the forward strand.
AGAAAGACCAATCTTTAGAATTAAACTCATAAAATCAGAAATGTGCAGCTACTAGTTATCTTTAACCACAACCGTACCTGCTATCTTGTCGTGCCAGGTTTGTTTTTGCGAATCCCAAATCATCCAAAAATATCCGATACATAATATTAACCCGGATAGCATTTTGCCGAGCACTTCTCTAATAACTGCAGTTAAGAAATCTATATTTTCGCCGGTATCAATTGTCTGAACTCTTATGTTCATGAATTGCTTGCCTAAAGTTGCACCGGTTGCAGACGTCATTGATACGTAATATGCAAAATTAACAAAAGCCGGCAATAAAAACGCGCTAAAACTGCCAAAAGCGCCAACGACCCCTACATATCTCAATAAAAAATTAAGCACTGCCAGTAAGATCACATCTATAAGTAAAGCACCAAATCGCTGCCAAAATGTAGCATATGCAAATTGTATTTCGTTGGACTTATCGGCAGTTGCCAAACCATCAGAGCTACTGTGAACTTCCGCAGAACTTTGTTGATTTTCATTTTGTATATCCATAGAATATTCTTTCAATAAATTTTATTACTGTAAAAATATTATAGAATATAAATATGTATTCTACTTTAGAGAATGTCAGAACATCGTTAAGACTTGCATGGAAATACAAAATATTGTGGGTTTTTGCGTTGGTTGCCTTTATGGGATTTGCAGGCGGGTTGTCGGAAAACAGAGAAGATACTAAAACAGCACAAGCTTGGGCACCAACTAAACTTGCGCTTACAACAGATGAAATTCTGGACATTGCACCTATTTCAGAGGACACCACAAAACCTACGACTGTAACACATCAGTCAAAACTTACAAAAATATGGTCTGATAATATTGTTAAAATAACGATCGGATTGGTGGTGGTGGGTATTGCGTCCGTTTATCTTAGATTATTAATATCCAGCTGGGGAATTGCGTCTTTGGTACAAACAACAATAGAAATAATAAAAAGCGATAATTCTATTAAGCTTTTATTGAGAGATATAAATAAAAAAGCAATGGTAAAAACATCACAGATGCTTAAACTCAGGGTATATTTTTTCTTGAGAGTGTTGTTTCAGCTAATTATAATAACGCTACTGTCTATAGGCGTTGTTTTATTCGGCTATAGTAAAGTACCAATTCCTGCGGTGATGCTCTTTATTTTAATGCTCATCAGCTGCTTTTATATTATTCATTGGTATATCGGAATGAATTATAGTTATAGATTTGTAGATTCCGAGCAAATATCCTCAAGAGATGCTTTCAAAAAAGGCATACATCTTTTGAATAAAAACAAACTGCTGTCGTATAAATTAGCTGGTGCAAATGCAATGATTTTCGGGTCTACCTTAGGAATTACCACAATACTGGCAGTAACAAACAAAGATAATTTAAATAATATTTTTCTTGCAAATCCCGGGTTCGATAAATTGCTATCGCTGGTACTTATCTTTATAGTATTTCTGTTTATTTTAAGCTCTATATCAGCATACCTGACCACATATAAAAATTTTTCGTGGTCTGCTCTTTTTTTGGAATTAACAAAAAATGAAAAATAATAAAGCATACAAAAACGCAGGATTTTTAATCCGCTTAATGGCAACATTTACCGACTCGGTACTTTTAATGCTGATGTTTTTAATTCCGCCGGCATTTATTTCAATAGTACTTGAAGGTCCAATTTCAGTAAGCATGTTTGGATATATCATAATGGTTGAGCTGATATTACTGGTTCCAGCCGGGCTTTATTACTACATTTATTTCACATCTAAATGGGGAGGCACACCAGGAAAAATTGTATATGGTTTAAACATTGTAGACAAAGATACAAACAAATTCATTGATAAAAAAACAGCCTTGTACAGAAACTTAATTGGTTATACATTCTCCGGACAATTTTTAGGTTTGGGATTTTTGAGAATTATAAAAAATAAAGAACATTATTCTTGGCATGATGACCTGTTCAACACAAAAGTCATCAAAAGTAGTGGTTTTCCATGGATAGGATTAGCATCTCTGATTCTTGGCATATTTTTGTTGTTTTACACATCATTTTTAATATACGGTAACCTTTTCTTGTAAATCCTACATGTAGGCGAATTAGCCGGCAAATAAACATACACATTTTGTTTTCCCGGCAGGAATAACAAAACAAAAATGGCGATATTACCAGGCAATGTGTATAATCGTAACGTTATTCATATTGTATTCAAGTATCAAATCAAATTGGTTTGATAATGGGTATAAAAAAATATCGGGGTGTGGCGCAGTTGGCTAGCGCGCCAGTATGGGGTACTGGAGGCCGCAGGTTCAAGTCCTGTCACCCCGACCAGAAACGATTTCAGACTTTTCGGTAATCTCCACCATTTCTTTGAATGGAGATTTTAGTTCATATGACGCTACTTTCTTATTCTTTAACGCAAAGTTCGAGAAGAACAATTTGAGTACTTCGTCAATATCGGACAAACTCTTACTTTTCCTCATCAGATCAGGTAATTTGTTAAAAAGTTCGAGAAAAAGCTCATATGTCATTGGCACTTCTTGAATTTTTTTCTTCTCTTTAGCTATATCTTTTATAGTTTCATTTACTTTATCGAGATTATCTTTTGCTGTATTAAGATCATCTTCAAACATCTTAGCGATGTCTTTTTCCTTGTTCTCTAACAAATATTCCTTAATGTCACCTACCTTGCTTTCTAATGATCTTTTTTCATGATCTAGGCTCTTTGATTTCCTCTCAAGTTCTTTTTTCTTTTCTGCAGAACTATCTTTGATGCTTTTAAGTAGAATGTCATATGCACCTTTTGAAGCGAAAGGGTTGCTTTTTAGAAAGTCATAAGCAAAATCTACTACAACATGCGCACGAACATTTTGATGAACTTTACCATCACCACGTTTGATTGGCAGACAATTCTTAGTCTCACAACGATAGAAATAATAGTTCTTATCTGGCTTTCTTGTTATGCCCGAAGACATTGGCTGATTACAATGACCACACTTAACAAAACCCCTTAATAAATCGGCATATATTACACCTGATTTTGTAGCTTTTACGCGCGAAAGCAGTTTCTTAGATGTTTCGCTATATTTATTTACTTTGAGAAACTCTTCAACGGTTACCATTGGTTTGAAATCATAAAGTTTAGTTAGATCTACAATCACATCACCGTGTTTCAAAACACCGCAGTACACTGAATCAAGAAATAAGTCAGAAAGTCTACTTTTATGCATCTTAAATGTCTTGTGACGTTTCCCATCTCTTTCTACAGATTTCATATACCCATTAGTGTTAAGAAAGTCCGCGATACTATCTAAAGTAACCTTTGAAGAGCTTTTTAAGCGCATTTCCCAAGCTTTTTTGATTAAATTATAGTTCTTACCGTCTGGGCGCAATCTATCTTCACTATCAACAAAATAACCATGTTTAGTAACATAATTTTTACCCTCAATAGTACTACCTCTTATACCCTTGAGAACATGAACAGATAGCTGATCGCTGTATTCCTTTGCAGTGGCGAAAAATATAGCAAGTAACATTTTTCCTGCCGCATCGTTTGTGAAATGATACGAGGGAAATTTCAAATCTTTTATCACATTCTTATCGAGTAAATCTATTATCATACCAGCTTCTAACATGTTTCTAGACAGACGATCGGGAGACCAACACAAAATCGCGTCATAGATACCACGCTTAATATCTTCTACCATTTTTGTAAACGCAGGTCTGTTAGCACTTTCTTTAGCACTCAATGTTTCTACTATTGGTTTTCCTATAACGTTAAGGTTTGCCTGTTCTGCAAGTTTTTCACATTCTCTTATTTGGTCGCCTATTGTTCGTTGTTGTCGCTCTGGGTCATCGATTGATTTTCGTATGTACATACAATATTTATAGTCCTGATCTGTGATTTCTTCGTTCAGACCATATTGTGTTTTTAAAATTTCTATTAAGTGATCTGCAGCTAACATAGCAATTTCTATATGTAACCATTATATGTTAAATAAGTAGTTTACTGTAGCGCACAAGCCATTTTTCTTCTCCCAAGTGTCACCCTATAGTCTTGACAGCGTGCGTGTTTCATAATATAATGATGGTGTTAATCGTTAATCTGTTAAATCTAGTGTTTTCCAAGTAATATCGCTTATTTAGTACCTTGATAATAAAATATCGTAGTAGGGAGAAATGCGCCAATCACTATATCTGGTTGTCGCATAAACTCCCTGCTAGTAACCTATATGTTAAGAGATTGTGGGCAATTAGTGATTTAGATAACTAGATCTTTAATTGTCCGCATTCTCTTATCGCCATGATGGGAGGACCTTTTCAGGAGTGCCGCATGCACTTGCCGGATATGTTTTCAAAACATAAATAGACCAAGGAGGTCAAAATGTACAACCAGTACGAAAGCAGTATCCAGAACCCGGACATCAAGGAAGCTGTGTATCAAAACCGCATCGGGCTTGAGCGCAGTATCCGCAATACGCGGCGTTGGCTGATCGGCTTCATCGCCTTTTTTGCCATCGTCTCCATTGCATTCGGTGTCCAACTGTACCGTGTGTCGCAACCCGTTGCCACGGAACAGCCTGTATCCAAAGAAGTCGAAACGGAACCTGTGGAAGAAGAGGTTGTTGAGGTCGAAGAGGAAGTCTTTTCGGAAACCTTGTCTCCTCTAACCACGTCCCCTGACGTTCTTTCCGCCGACGAAATCAAGCAACTGTTGGTGGATAACTTCTATCACAAGCTATCGTTCGACTATCTGCACATCGAGAAGAAAAACCGATCAGGTTTCATCTCCGGACGAACAAGCTGTGACGAAATCGGTTTTCTTTACACCTATGAACATGAAAATGGCTATATGCCTGACATGGAACGTGGTGTATGGGTCACAGTGACTGGGTGTGGCACCGCAGGATCTGACGCTGAAAAAGAGTTCGGTGACTTTGCTCTGATGTATATGCCTTACGAGGCTCTAGAACGTGTTTACACGTTTCAGGACTATATCGTAGCCATTGAGAACTACGCCGTCCTGTATCAGATCAATCAACCTGCACTGGCACAGCTACTCGAGGTCGATTTAGACTCACTGCCGCCTAACCAAACTCTGCCGGTACACCCCCACATGGACAACTAGCAGGAACTGGGCTCGAAAAGCCGACAATTTGTACGCAGTAATGCAAACAAGTTGACGGTGATTCGAGCCCTTTTTCATTCTTGTATATTCAAAGGTTTTCAAAAGTCACCACCTTTTTGAAGTGGGTACGATACTAACTTACAAGGTCAATTCGTAGAATATATGATATGCGGTCAGGTTCTGAATGTTGTGTGCTTTATGACACAGACTTAGTGAAAATCTTACGCAAGAACACTATTCCATACCACTAAAATCTTAAACAAATAATATTTATAAAAGTGCATAATGCCTTATATCACAGCCAAAAAACATTGTGTTGACACAGTGAGTAATAACAAATAACTATAGGCAAGATATTTAATGCAAGACTTCAAGTTACAACAAAAATTATATGTTACGCGCGCGGTATAATATGGCTATGATAGATCAAGTACAACAAGATTTATTAGTACAGGGCTTTGGTGCATTCTCAGGTGCATTCTTTGCATTTCTTTTTTTGCGCCTAGGTGAATTTTTTGCAAAGCTGTATCAAAGACAAGTACAACACTACAACTCCCTAGTTAAATTAGAAGTACAACTCAATGAAATTGGCGGTATTTTGCATGATAACTTGTATATAACACCTGAATTCAAGCGTGTGATTGTTTCAGGGAATATTTATTTTAACAATCTACATCAGCTGAAAATCGACGAAGACCACTACTACAACTTGTATGACCTTGATTTCCTAAACGAATTATATTCATATTACTATCAAGTTATACGGATAAACCAAGATATAGGAACAATAACTTCAGGTTATGAGGATATTAAAAATGCACTCATTCAGGAACATATAAAAAAACCTGACTATGTTGTTAACAGCAATTTGATGGCGCAAAGAATAGAAATTATTGAAGCGTTTATGAGGGACCTACTAGAGAGTACGATTGGAATGACAGCAAAAGTTCGTATTCTTCTGAGACAAGATAAGCCTCTTGGAACTAAAATACAGCATCTTTCTACTAAAGGTTCTAGTAAAAAAATAAAAGACGCGAAACTAAAAAAAGAGATAGATAACATCAAGTTAGAGCTTAAAGAGACAGGAGAAGAAAGTAAAAAACGCAACGAGGAAGTTCTTAATAAATATAAGTAACTGTTGCATGCGATAGTACAAACTAACGCCAGCGTTATTACTACTCTTGACATCAAGAGTTTCGCTCACGTTATCGTGAGTTAATTGATACTATTAAGACAACGTAAGAGCCTATTTCACACACGTCAACGTATCAATAGTTATATACTAGTTCAAGGAGAATCGCGCTAATCAAGTGCAATCTTATACTCATCTTTTAATATTTCCATAAGACTTATAAACTCGTTTGCCACACTCATAACTGTAAAGTTCTTGAATGTGTATTCGGAATGTAAGTTTTCATATCCAGTACCTGAAAAAGTAGGGTCTTTCTCTTTGTTTAATTGTGCAGCCTTTTGGGCAAGTTCAAATATCTTTTCCATATCTTTCTTAAAGGCAACTAATTACGCGCATTGATCATAGCACAAGATTTTCCATTCTACTATCTATAGTGGTATTTGTAGCTACTACTTCTACACAATCACTTAATTCATTGCAATAGAGCTGAAAAACGTCTAATTCAGACAAAATATACTCAAAAAGTTCGAGACAAGTGTCATCGACTCGACCAGAGTGGACTAAGTTTCTCACAGCTATGAAGGAATCCGGTTATTGGTTTTTATTAACACAATTGATGACGAAAAATTTTACTTAAGTCAACTATTTCTAAAGGACAAAATAACTGTTAATAGGGGTGTGTGTTTATTGCAGCCATAAATATAATATTTCTCATAACTTCCTTGACTTAAAGCGCTTCAACAAAATTTTTGTTTTTAATATAACTATCAATTCTCTTGTTTCTAGCATTAATGAAATTGATTACTCTTTTTTTATATAATAGATATTCATTAATATCCGCAAAGGTTGGTCTTTTCTTGAAGTTATCAAATGGTAAAAAAAATTTAATTTTATTTTTCTCATCAAGCAAATCACCTAAAATAAAGAATTGTGCGTATTCAATAAAATTATCAAATAGGTCGAAAAAGGCTTTATATCTCAATAAAGTATCATGAAGAGGACTTTGTTGTTCCAAATAAAATAGCCTAATACACTCTAATGTTAAATCAAACCTGTCATCAATTAAACTATTTACTCCGCGTGCTTGATTAATCGTATACTTTCCATTAATCTTCTTGTTCGGAAAAATAATGTAACCTCCGATGGTTGAACCTGCATTAAAAAGCTCGTTTACCTGCTCAGGAATTTGTTTTACAATCCAATTCGTTCTTTTTTGACTTCCGTATGAGTGTGTTATTGCATCACTACCTAAAAAGAATTCTCCAAGTTCTGAGTTATGATACAAATAAGCGTCATTTTTACCATCACTTAAATCAAATGTTATACCGTTTGGCAGAGGTTTACCCCATAATATCTTGTGGTATTTGCGAAGTGTAGGGCTAGTGATATCCGGGTCAGCACCTCTTGCATCAGAGTAAAAATTAAAGCTTGTGTCAATTATCATTAATTGAATCCTTTTTATAAAAATTTATCCACGCAAATTTTTTATATACTTTAGTACCAGACACAGTGATTTACATTATAATTTACTTACCGTAAAACACCTATTTATTATTGGGATATAATGAATTTATGCAAGATAAAAGAATTAAAGATGACATCCTAAGCTACAGAGAAATGTGCGATCTAGAAAATGTCCAAACTCTTCAAAGGGGTATGAACTATAGATTAAATCCATCCTACTCTGTATTTTTAATGTCACAAAGATCTAATGCACCTTATAATGATAAGGTTCATGATGATGGAATAACTATTGAATACGAAGGTCATGATACAACCAAACAAGGATACACACATAATCCCAAACTAGAAGAACAACCAAAAAATCTTTCCACAGGAAAGTTAACTCAAAGTAGATATCCACGGGCATGCCCGTGGTACCCTTCCGCTTCGCGGACGCTATGGAAGTAGGCTATGTTGAAGTCACAAAAATTGATGGGAACGAAGTATTCGGAAAAAATAGGGATACTAATAAACAAATTGGACCTGTTTTAGTAGACCCTGAAATAGCCAAATTAATGGACGTAGGTGATACTATCAATATGATTAGCATTAGAAAACACAAAAACGCTAACTTTTACGAAATTTGTGAATTGGGGTACGTTTACCCAAAAGAATACATCGAAAATGCTCATTAAATTAGCTATAATGACTACATGTCAGATACTGTAATAGAACAAGCCAGAAAAGTAATTAGAGACAAGCCCTATTTGGCTTGGTATACAAAGAATTACGATAATCTTTCACCTCAAAGCATTTTGGAAAGTGTGCTTAACACAGGAGATTGGGAAGACTTTTTGACTATTTCGCAAATATTTGGAATAAAACAAACTGCAAGAATTTTTGCCGATATTAAAAATAAAAAAAGAGTTAATCTTAGACCACAAACAATAAATTATTTTACGAAATATTTCCATATCCATGCATAAAGAAATTCTTTCAGAAAGTCAAATTAATCTCCTACCAACGCTTAAAGTATTCTCAGATGATTTTGGATTAGTTGGAGGAACAGCTATAGCATTACATTTAGGACACAGAAGATCAATTGATTTTGACCTATTTACCAATAAAAACTTTTCAAATCAAAATATTCGTACGAAAATTAAAATCAATAATCAAATCCAAAGTACAGCGGTAGATTCGACAGAGGAACTCACTATAGTCACAGGCAACGTTAAACTCACTTTTTACACATATCCTTATGCGTTAGATTTTGTTGAAACTTTTGACAATATTATAAAAATGCCTGATATTTTAACTCTCGCAGCTATGAAATCTTTTGCTCTTGGTCAAAGATCTAAATGGAAAGATTATGTAGATATATTCTTTATTCTTAAAACACATACATTTGAGTCAGTGGTAAGTAGAACAAAAAAATTATTTGGTACAGAATTTAACGAACGGCTTTTTAGGGAACAGCTGTCTTATTTCAAAGATATTGATTATTCAGAAAAGGTTGACTACATAAAAGGAAATGAGATTTCCGATGATTATGTTAAAGAACAATTATCCGCATATAGCTTAAAATAATTCGCAACGTCGTTGCCTGAAACCAACCGGAAAAGCTTCGGATATCACCAATGGCGGTATGCTGACCTTTCTGTGTAGCGAATTTAAAATTACAGTTCGCCATGATCAACAACTATTTTTTCCTTGTTATAATAAAAGTATAAGTGACAACCAAATAATCTATACTGCAATAGATGAGAAGTTTAAAGAAGACACCAAACAAGTCCTACCTGCAATGTTGGATAATATTAAAAGAATTGAATTGGCAAAGACACGCATAAGACTTTTCTCCGCAATGTTGTATAGATTACTTATTGAGGAAGAACGAAAATATGATCTTATAATAGCACCTGGAAACAGCGGTGCTTATATGGCAAAACTGGCAAAATGGGTTTATGACTATTTAGAAATAAAGGCACTAAAAACTGTATTTCTACCCTTTTATTGATTTAATGAACTACCTGTATCTTACGCAGGTGGTTTCAAGTTAGGAACTTATGATATAAATATACACAGGGTGACATACGAAATTGAAGAAAAAAATAAAAAGATAATAGATGCCTACATTAGATTTCAAAATGAAATAACTAATTTAGAAAAATATAGATTGAAAATCATAACAGAAGTAAGAAAAAGTCAGAAGAATAACATGATTAATAGTGCCAATTGAAAAATATGATCGAAACTCGCTCAAGTAGCACCAATGATGTAGAAAATATTTTTGAAACATTAGAAAAAGAAACTTCACCTTTTAGTGGCAAGGTAGTCGATAAAATTGATAATTCACTTGAAATCTATGAGAATTTGGACAGCAGTTATTTAGCAGAAGAATCTTTACGAAAAAGTAATATTCTGAAAGAAAATTTTGTTGCAAGCGCACAGGAATTGGCATCGAATTTATTTGAAAGTGAAAAACACTTGCTAGTACATCTGCCGGAAAACATTAGAGGTTTTGACACAATGCCTTTGGATGAAATAATAGATGGGCTCAATGCAAAAGCAGAGTTTCTTCAAAATAGATTTAAAAGGCATGTTCAGAGTATTTTAAATGGAGATGCACAAAACCATGAATTATCGCCTTTTACACAACAAAGAGTATCGGAAAGAATTAATAGTATAAATGAATTTGTAGCATCGAATGAGAGTGATCAGAGTATGTTTAGAGCATTGTTCGATAGAGAACCCAACGGAGATATAAAAATAGTGTGTACACCTTTTACGGTAGAAATATATATGGATAGAGCAGACTATAATACTCCTGAAGTATATGATCCACAAAATACTAATGCAAAAGGTTCAGCCAGTGCCGCGGGACGTGCTGCCATCCTTCCTGACAGTAAAATAAAAAATCCAAGCCTAGCAGGCGCAGTAATAGTAGTAAACAGAGAATCGCTAGAATACAAACAACTAATAATTGACAATATAGTTGCACATGAAAGACAACACGTATTTAGAAATCTTGTGGATGAAGACTTCTGGGCAAAATCACAGATGTTTATTGATTTTGATCCAAAAGAAGATTTGTCAATACTTTCAAGATTGCCTGCAAATAGAAAGGCAGATTTTTATAAGGGGTATCTTGAAACAGTGAGGGATTTTATTTTAGAGGCAAATGGAAAAAATGAAATTTTGGCATATACCAGACAAGGTGCAAAACCGGAATTAATAAAATATCTGGTGAATGAGCAATATAAAGGTGCAGATATTGAAGATATTGATGAGTTAAATCAAATTTGTGAAGCAGCAATATCAGGAGGAGTGCCTGAGACAGATGTAAATTTTATCAATAGTATAGTTTTTGGATGGGGATACAGATCACAGATAAATGAAGCTGTGGATACTATAGAAGCATTAAAGCGGAAGGGGTACACAAACGGAGAAGTAGCTACCATGCTTACTACTAAAACGATGAGTTCTTGGAAGGATTTGTTGGAAAGCCAATTATAAATCATATTAAAAATTCAAAAAAACCAAATCACAAAACTGAAAAAGAATGGGCTACTAACCAAGGTAATGCTAACTAGTCAATTAGTAGTGAAATCTTGATCTCAAGATTCATTTTGAAATGAGTAAAATCGAATAATAGCACAAGTAATTTTATATAACTAATAATAACTGGTGTTAAAATGAATTCATGAAAATAGTAGTTACAAGCCCTATGAATTTTCTACCTGAGCAGGAAAAAAGAATTAAATCTTTGGGAGAAACAACAATACATACTTCGCTGCCCAATTCCCCAGAAGAGTGGCTAGAAAGATGTAGGGGTGCCGAAATTATCTGTAGCGGAAAATACGGTCTAACTGAAAAAATTTACGAAAACAAGAACATGAAGTGACCCCCATATACTAGACAAAAGTGTTACCCTGTATTTGGTAACCTAAA
>CAZPYT010000023.1:0-14559 GCA_964590955.1 uncultured Candidatus Saccharibacteria bacterium
ACCGATGAGGGAGGCCGTACAAGCCACGCTGCAATTGTATCTCGAGAATTGGGTGTGCCTGCTGTTGTAGGCTCAATGCAAGCAACAAAGATGCTTAAGAACGGAGAGGTTATTACAGTTGACGGTTCTGACGGAAAAATTTACGAAGGTGATCTTACTATGATCATCAAGCGCGAGAAAATTGATACAACAAATCTGAAAACAGCTACTAAGATTTATATGAATTTGGCTGAACCTCAATTAGCAGCTGATATGGCGAAGTTAAATGTTGATGGTATCGGGTTATTAAGAGCTGAGTTTATGATTGCAAACATAGGAAAGCATCCTCGGGCCTTCATAAAAGAACGAAAGCAAAAAGAATTTGTAGATCAACTTTCTGACGGATTAGAAAAATTTGCTTCCGCATTTAATCCTCGTCCGGTTGTTTACCGATTCACAGATTTTAGAAGTAATGAATACGCAGGATTAAAAGGTGGCGCTGAATTTGAACAGGATGAATTTAATCCAATGATTGGTTTTAGAGGCACCGGTAGATATCTGGCAGATCCTGATGTTTTCGAACTGGAAATTGAAGCTATCAAAAGAGTAAGAAACAAGCACGGCTTTAAAAACCTCCATGTAATGTTTCCATTTGTAAGAACTTTACACGAGTTGACCGAAGTTAAAAAGCTGATGGCATCATATGGTTTGAAGAGAAGTGGTGCTTTCAAGGTGTGGATGATGGTTGAAATTCCTTCAAATGTTATATTGCTTGATGAATTTATCGACATTGGAATTGATGGTGTGTCCGTTGGTACAAACGATTTAACAATGTTGACCTTAGGTGTTGATCGCGATAATGAAAAAATAGCTCCCAAATATTCAGAAATGGATCCAGCTGTATTGGCAAGTCTGGAAAAGATTGTTACTACTGCCAAAAAGAGAGGAATAACTTCTTCGATTTGCGGTCAGGCTCCTTCTGTTTATCCTGAGTTGGTAGAAAAACTTGTCGAATGGGGAATTACTTCAGTTTCGTTAGCACCTGATGTTGTAGATAAAACCAGAATGATTGTATATGAGATGGAATCAAAGGTTTTGAAAGGAAAAAAGAAAAAGTAAGTTGTTTGATTGAAAAAGCAATTGCGCTGAAACAAGTTTCAGCGCACGAGCTTTCTCAGCTTAGGTTATACTGCCCATGCCTGTAATACAAGAAATTAAGGCACATAAAATAGTTAACTCACGAGGTACGTGGACTGTGGACACTAGAATTACTCTAGATAACGGAATCTATTTTGAGCAAACAGTACCTGATGGAGCATCGCGTGGTGAGAATGAGTCAGTCTATATTCCTGTAGAAAAATCGATAGCAATAATTTCAACTGCACTTAATGATGCCTTAAAAGGTGAAAATCCGTACGAGCAGGAAAAAATTGACGAAATGCTTTTGGAAATTGACGGCACCCCAAATAAGCAAAACATAGGGGGTAATACAATACTATCCATATCATTGGGTATAGCTCAGGTTAGTGCAATGAGTTTGGGTATTCCTTTGTATCAGTATATTTCTCAACTTTATGGGGAGCCTGTAAAAGCCGATAAATATTTGAGATTTCCTACACCGGTGTTTAATATTTTGAACGGAGGAAAACACGCGTACAACAATCTTTCGTTTCAAGAATTTATGGCCATTCCTGCGCCTAATATTACATTTATGAAACAGATGGAAATGGGTGTGAATATTTACCTTAAGCTCAAAGAAATGTTATTTGATGACGGGTATGGAATAGGTGTCGGTGATGAGGGTGGTTTTGCACCAAGGAATTTTACAACAGAAAAAGCATTGGATTATATTGTAAAAGCAGCTTCTACTAGGTACAAAGTAGGCAATGATGTATTTTTAGGGATGGATGTAGCTGCCGAATCGTTTGTTGAGCATGAAAAGTACAAAATATCTGAGGAAGACTTAACTCTGTCTGATGCGCAATTTACACAATACTATGACCGACTTATTAATAAATATCCGCTGATCTATGTTGAAGATCCCTTTTATGAAAAAGACTATGACGGTTGGGAAATGTTTCATCACAAATTCGCCAAAAAGCTGATGGTAGTTGCTGACGATTTGGTTGTTACAAATGTGAAATATTTGAAAAAAGCTATAGACCGCAAGCTTGCCAATGCAGTAATAGTTAAGCCAAATCAGGTAGGTTCGTTGTCAGAAACATTAGATTTTATTAGGATGGCAAAAAAGCACAAGATGCAAATAGTCATAGCGCATAGAAGCGGAGATAATGCAGAAGATAGTTTCATATCAGATCTGGCGCTAGCTGTTAAAGCGGACTTTTTAAAAGCTGGAGCGCCAGTCAGGGGTGAACGTGTCGTTAAGTATAATCGTCTCCTTGATGTTTATGCCGAGATTTTTAGCTAAGTCGTAAAGCCTGATGATGTACTACCAGGCTTGTGTTGCGATCAATTCTTCTTTACCCGGTTTCAGTTCTGGTCTGTTTTCTCTTGAAACAATATGGAAGCACTGACACACATTACAAGCTTCTATAGCCAGATGATATCCGTGCTTTGGCTTCATTTTTATGATCTCTTTTGCAGCGATTCCAGCAGAATATCTTATATGTTTTTTACAAATCTTTCTATCTCTATTAGGCATAAGAACCTCCAGTCATCTCAAATATTATATCAATTTCTGTGGATATTCTAGCTTATTTTATTACATATGACAAATAATCTTGTCCAAGAGGCGTCTCGATATGCGCTGTATCAAAATCAGACATTTTCTCGAAATAACGCCTAAAGCCTCGTATTGAATTACCGTGGCATGATACTGCAACATTAATACTTTCCCGTTTCATTTTCTCAACTAATTCGTCCAAAAATTCTTTCACCCTATAACAAACCATTTGAATACTTTCACCCTCAGGCGGGCATGCAGTAAATGATCTTCTCATCCTTGTGAACGCCTCAGGATCTTTCATTGCCACTTCAAGTTTGCTCTGTCCCTGATAAATGCCATAAGATCTTTCTTTTATTCTTGAGTCTCTATTTATTTCTAGAGCTTTAGAATGTACATTTTTTGACATTGCCAATTCCATTGTTCTTAAAGCTCTCAGTTGATCTGATGCATACAACATGTCAAATTTCTTGTTTACCAACTTATCTGCCAAAATTAATGCTTGTTCCTCACCTTTTTTTGTTATATCAGGATCTCGCCACCCTGAAAAAATAAAATCAGCATTATCATAAGTTTGTCCGTGTCTAAAAACATATAAAGTTGGAAATCTATCTGACTCTTCTTTTGGGAGATCCTTTGGGGCTGTTTTGTAACTCAGGAATTCTATCGCTTTTCTTAGATCTTCAGGCGAGTAAAATTTACCCTGATTTTCAAAATATTTTTGGTAATAGATCACTTTTTCTTCAATTGTCTCATGCGGTAATAATGATAAATCGTGCATACTTTATAAATAATATCATATCATGGTACAATCATCGTTATGCAAGCAATAATAGATGCATTTTTAAATCATGATATAAAAGCGTTTGTGGAGTTGATCGGGGTATTAGGTGTTTGGATTGTTGTCTTTGCAGAATCAGGTTTGTTGGTTGGCTTCTTTTTACCGGGAGATAGTCTTTTGTTTACTGCAGGATTGTTATCATCTCCGGCTTTTGGCTTATTTGGAGTATGGCATGTGGTTTTAGGTGCATGGGTAGCGGCAATAATAGGTGATAATGTTGGTTATGAATTTGGTAAACGTGTTGGACGAAAACTTTTTAGACGTAAAGAGTCACTTTTATTTAAACCTGAAAATGTAATTAAAGCTCAAGAGTTTTATGAAAAGCACGGAGGCAAAGCAATTGTCTTAGCAAGATTTATGCCGGTAGTACGTACGTTTGTGCCTGTAGTAGCAGGAATTGGACACATGGACCACAAAAGGTTTACATTTTTCAATTTTTTAGGCGGGACTATTTGGACTTGGGGTATGACTTGGGGCGGTTTCTATTTGGGTAGTTTGATACCTGATGTTGACAAATATTTATTACCAATAATCTTAGGCATAATCATTGTCTCAGTTATACCGCCTATTTGGCATATATATAAAGAAAATAAAAAGAGTATTCACGAAAAAATACTTGAACGAGTCCACCGCTTTATTAAATATCGAGCTTAATTATTTATATCTTCGAACAATTCCGGTTACCTTACCTTGAATTTTTAAATCTTTAGGATGTACGTAAATAGGATCCATTGCGTCATTTGCCGGTTGTAATCTGACTTTTTCAGAGTTTTCTTTATAATATTTTTTTAAAGTAGCAAATCCATTATCTATTAATGCAACAATAATATCTCCGTTATTTGCAGTCTCCTGGTGTTGAATAATGACGTTATCCCCATCAAAGATTCCTTCATTAATCATTGAGTCACCTCGTACCTGTAAAACATAGCATCGTCTTGACTTAGAAACCAAATCTGCTGCTACCATAACAGTATCTACCGGATTTTCTATAGCATCTATTGGTTGGCCGGCTGCAATATACCCCATGACAGGTAGCTCAATTGCGTTTAAATTTGTGTTAAATGATGAATCTAAAAGTTTAATTCCTCTTACAGAACCTTCAAATCTCTCAATCATCCCTTTTTTTTGTAATGCCTGTAAGTGTTCATGTACGGTTGCCAGCGAAGATAAATTCATAGCATCTGCAATTTCTTGCAAAGTAGGGGAAGTTCCATTCATTTGTATATACTGCGAAATGTAATCCAGTATTTGTCTTTGTCTTTTATAGAGTGTAATTGGGCTCATTTAGGGCTTTCTACCAAAGAGAAATTAATAATTTGGTTTTTCTTTGGGTATTTTTATAGTAGCGAATAATTACCGAAGATGTCAACCGTTTTATACCCCCACAAAACCCGAATAAATGCTACAATAAAAAAATGTTCGATCTTAAGTCCGATTACAAACCAACAGGAGATCAACCTGTTGCGATAGATAAGTTAACGGCAAATATTTTGTCAGGTTCAAGAAATCAAGTTTTATTAGGGGTAACAGGCAGCGGAAAAACTTTTACTGCAGCGAACGTTATAAACAATATTCAAAAACCGACTTTAATTTTGTCTCACAATAAGACACTGGCTGCGCAACTGTATCAGGAATTTAAAGAATATTTTCCGAATAATGCGGTTGAATATTTTGTTAGTTATTACGATTATTATCAGCCTGAAAGTTATTTGCCTGCCACTGATACCTATATTGAAAAGGATGCCGATATTAACGAGCAAATTGATCGTCTAAGATTATCTGCAACAACATCTCTTATGACGCGTGAAGATGTAATAGTTATATCGTCAGTCTCTTGTATTTACAATTTGGGCTCTCCGGCAGAATACTCCAAATTTGCGGTGGAAGTCAGACGCGGGATGAAGCTTCGAAAAATGGATTTGCTTAAAAGATTAAATCAGGTTTATTACGAGCGTTCAGAATTTGAATTTAAACGCGGCACATATAGAGTTAGGGGAGATATTGTTGATGTGTACCCTGCATATACTGAATATGCTCTTCGTATTGAGTTTTTAGGAGATGTGCTCATAGAGGTAGATTATTTTGACCCTATAACAGGTAATATTTTCAAGTACGATAGACTCCCTCAGGAGCGCATTGGAAGTCATGCCAAATCGTTAACACAAAGAGAGCAGGATTATATTTTGGCCAGTATAAAAAATAATGCCCCAATATCAATATTTCCAGCTAAACACTATGTGACGGCTGAAGAAAGAAGAGATGAATCTATGAAACAAATCGAGCAAGATCTTGAAAAACGCTTAAAAGAACTCAAGGACGAAGGTAAAAACATTGAAGCCTATCGTTTACAACAGCGCACAAATTACGATCTCGAAATGATTAAAGAAATAGGCTACTGCAAGGGGATAGAGAATTATTCGAGATATTTTGACGGCAGAAAACCGGGTGACGCACCATATACCTTGATG
The DNA here is from genome assembly GCA_964590955.1 of uncultured Candidatus Saccharibacteria bacterium. Lineage (GTDB taxonomy): Bacteria > Patescibacteriota > WWE3 > UBA101185 > UBA10185 > CAZPYT01. The sequence goes on from CAZPYT010000023.1 coordinate 5,972, forward strand.
GATTTCTTTTCTAAAGATTATCTTTTAGTTATTGATGAATCCCACATTACTATCCCTCAAGTGCGCGGTATGTACAATGGAGATCGATCAAGAAAGCAAACACTTATTGATTATGGTTTTAGGTTGCCTTCAGCACTGGATAACCGACCTCTAAACTTTGAAGAATTTATGCGTAGAGTAAATAAAACAATTTATGTAAGCGCTACACCAGCCGAATGGGAACTAAGTATGTCAGAAGGAGCTATTGTCGAACAGCTGATAAGACCGACAGGTATAGTTGACCCTGAAGTTGATATAATTCCCACAAAGAATCAAATAGATGATTTGACCAAAAGAATTCAGGATACAGTAGCTAAAAAGCAACGAGTTCTAGTAACTACTTTGACAAAAAGAATGGCTGAAGAATTGTCGTCATATTTGCTGGAAAAAGGCATAAAAGTGACATATTTGCACTCTGACATTGATACTTTAGAACGTACAAATATTTTAGATGATTTAAGAAAAGGAAATTATGACGTTTTAGTTGGTATAAATCTATTGCGCGAAGGTTTAGATTTACCGGAAGTATCTTTAGTTGCAATACTGGATGCGGATAAAGAAGGTTTTTTACGATCGGAGCAATCGCTTATACAAACAATGGGACGTGCTGCCAGACATATTTTAGGACGTGTTGTAATGTATGCCGATAATATTACCGGTAGTATGCAGCGTGCATTGGCAGAGGTTGAAAGAAGACGCGACATTCAGCTTGAATACAATGCCCAAAATTACATTACACCCCAACAAATAGTGAAACCTATAAGAGAGAAGCTTATTGATGAAGAAATTGAAGATAAACTGCAAACGGGTAGAAATAAAAGATTTATGGACAAAGAAGTTGATTATGCCGTACTTCCTCCTAAAGAATTGAAGAAAGAAATCAAGGTATTAGAGAAAGAAATGCTGTATGAAGCTGAAATATTGAACTTTGAAAAGGCAGCCGAATTGAGGGATAAAATTAAAGATTTAAAGAGAATTATAAATTAAGCATTGAAAACACTATACATATTTTGCTATTTTCAATTATGATGATCTCGATTAACTTATCGTTACCACCTGCTTTTTAATCGGACAAAAATTTTAAAGATAAAGATGCAAAACATTAAAAAATTTGTTTATTCAGGGCTGTCAAAAATCGGTTATTTTATAATCTCTTTGTTTTATTCTGCACTTGAGTTTTCACAGAATATTGTTGCTGCAGCATATGCCGGGAAAAATAGAAGCGGCTCAAAATGGGTTCCTAAATTTTCTCAACCTCAGATTCAAGTATCAAGAAACCATAAAAAATTGTTTTTTGGGATGAGAATGTTTTTACTTGGTATTGTATTTGCGACACTTTTTATTGTAATTCCCTCACATATCTACCTGTGGCTAAAGGAATTGCCTAATCCGGATTTGGTACTGACAAAGGATATTCCACAACCTACAAGAATAACTGATAGTCACGGCCGATTGTTATACGAAATTTTTGTAGAGAAACGCTTTGAACCGGTTTCGTTGGATAAAATTCCGGAAGTTGTAAAACAAGCAACAATCTCAGTTGAAGACGATCGCTTTTATGAACACCATGGGTTTGATCTTTCAAGCATGCTGCGGGCGATAAATGCCACCATATTTGAGAAAAGTCTGCAGGGCGGCTCAACTATTACTCAGCAGCTTGTAAAAAATGTCTTGCTTACCTCTGAGCGAACTATTTCAAGAAAAATGAAAGAATTGGTTTTGGCTGTGGCAATAGAATCAAAATTTTCGAAAGATCAAATATTGGAGCTTTATTTGAATAACATTTCTTATGGTGGGAGCGCATGGGGGATTCAATCAGCATCTCAGAAGTTTTTCAAAAAAAATGTATGGGAACTTGATCTATCTGAAGCATCGTTATTAGCCGGCTTGCCTTCTTCTCCTACAACATACTCACCTTTTACAGGTGATTTGGAATTGGCCAAAAAGAGACAGAAATATGTTTTGGATAGAATGTACCAGCTCGGTTATATTACTAGGAAAGAAGCAGATGAAGCATATGCCTCCGAGCTTAATTTTGCTCCGCAGACTGACTATATTCGTGCACCCCATTTTGTAGCCATGGTGCGTAAAGAATTAGAAGAAAAATTAGGAAAGCGCTTGCTGGAGCAGGGTGGGCTAACTGTGAGAACAACCATAGATTTAGATCTTCAGGATACAGTTCAATCGATAGTTGCAGAAGAAGTCGCAAAAAATCAAAGATTAAAATTTACAAATGGGGCTGCCGTAGTCGTAGATCCTAAAACCGGTAATGTTTTAGCATATGTAGGCTCAATTGACTATTTTAAAGATACATGGGGTGCATTTGATGTTGCTAGCGCGTTCAGACAGCCGGGGTCATCCATAAAGCCGCTCACTTATGCTTTAGCCTTAGAAAAAGGCATGACTCCTGCCTCGACTATAAAAGATTCCCCCATAACTTATAAATTGGCAGGGTCCGATCCCTATACGCCTGTAAATTACGATGGGAAATATCACGGCACAGTAACTCTTAGAGCAGCCTTGGCCAATTCATACAATGTTCCGGCTGTAAAATTGGCATATAAATATGGTCCGGATAATATTGTAGCCTTAGGTAAAGCATTCGGATTACAGAATTGGAAGGTAGATTCTTCTTATGGATTATCCGTTACTCTGGGAGGAAAAGAAGTAAGGCTGCTTGATCACACGAACTTTTATGCATCTTTGGCTAGGGGAGGTGTCTATAAACAGGTACGCTTATATGACTCTATCAAGGATAATACGGGCTTTGATTTATATTTTGATGATCGCAAAGAAACCAGAGTCATTTCAGCAGATACCGCCTACCTCATATGGCATATTTTGTCTGATAATAAAGCTCGAACTCCTGCATTTGGTTCACGGAGTTCATTGGTGATCCCTGATAAGACAGTCGCTGTAAAAACAGGTACAACAGATTCAATTAGAGACAATTTCACAATGGGATATACCCCAAGTTTTGCGGTTGGCGTATGGGTAGGCAACAATGATAATACCCCTTTGGATAAAACATTATCCTCCGGTCTTACAGGCGCCGCACCGATTTGGAATAGAGTCATGAGCTATATTTTAACCGGGGGACCCAACGAATTGATGGATCGACCAACTACAATCGTAGAGAAAAAAGATGATAAGTGCGGTTATTCTGATGTATTTTCCAAAGAGGGTAAAATTCCGAGCAGTTTGTGCGATATAAAAAGTGATAAAAATGAAGAGAGTGAAAAGAAAAAAATACTTAATGTGCCTAACTAACTTTTAACTGATTTATAATTTACCGGAACCATACAAATTGCTTCCACATTTGTTTCCTGCTAGAATTTCAGCAACTTTTGAAATAAATAAAAATATCAAATCGGAGGACTGATGATAAAAAACTTGCTTTTGATTACTTTAGGGGCGGCTGCACTTGTATTTATCACTTTGCAGTATGATTTACCGAAGCATGAGCTTTTTCTTACTATGGATCTTAGCAAACGAATTGCTGCAATAGCGTATCAATTTGTACTTTATGCCGTACCCTTTGCCACAGCAATTTCATTGGCGATTCGAGGTTTATGCGGGATCTTTAAAAAGTATAGTTTTCGGGGTATAGCTAAAACTGCAGAAAAAGTGCCTTATGACGCATTTTTGGTTGTAGTGACTATACTTTCTATGTCTGGAGCTCTGTTGGTTTTTTATGATTTACCGCTAAAACTATATGAGGATACCTTCTTTTTGTATACGGTCATGGGCTTTTTTAGTGTGGACCTGTTTGTAGTGACTTGGTATCCCGGATTGCTAAACGGAGACAGTTGAAGTCTACTCGCGCGCAATGAAATCTTTTTGTGCGCGAGTTTTTTTTCAGCCAGTTGTAAATTATGCTAATTGGTTGAATTAATTTGATTCTTATATTATTTCGTCCCCGCAAAAAAAGACTTATAGTAGTATTTGGCTATATTTTATGCTAAAATAGCCTGAAATTCACACACGCTAAGGAGATGCTAGAATGAAGCTGAGAAATACTCTATATGTACTGGTTTTAGCTGCTTTCGTTTATGCAGCATTGCTATTCCCAATAACTATCGATTCTTATAGTTGCTATTTGCCAATGTATGTTGTTCCTGATATTTTGGGGACGGCAGATGAGCATCGAAATATCACAATCATTTATTCGGGGGATAGTAATAATGAGTTTGAAACAGGTCCCGTTGATCTGAGCTATGAGCTCCCATTTGAAACAATATTGGCCTACTACGACTTACCTGGAACTATCAAGGTCTTAAGTCGGCGCAATTTCTTTATGGAGCCATATTTTGAGGTTGATTGGGAGCCGGACTCGGGGTTTTTGCATGACTTTTATGATGATTTTTATGCTGCATCCTCAATTTGGGACAGTGGACCAATTCCTGCTGAATTGCGAGTTCGTGTTAGCCCGGAAGATAATAGTTATAGATGGGGTTCTATTAACGAAGTCTTTGATGTTGAGGTACTAGATCCCTCTATTGCTTGCCCTGGCGGAAAATTGCCCAGCAAGTTTATTTCCACTATTGGTTTTAATTGGGATTTCAATAGTTATCGCACATTTGATTTCCATATCAGAGGTAGCATCAGAGACAAAGAGTTTTTTGTATTTTTTGGGGAAAACATCTCATATGGACATGATCTGGCACGAGCTTCAGGTTGGTTCACATTGCCGCTTGCACCTTTAAATTCGTTGATGGTAACGGCATGGGAATCTGGTAATATTCAAAAAAGTCTTTCCGATGTGCAAAATATCGATTTTCAGTTTACACAACTCGAAGATTTCGCTGGTCTCTCGCAAGTTGGAAGCATAACGCAGTCAACTTACCATCCTGAAGAAAACATAGAGGCACTCAAAACAATTGCAAATGGTCTTGTCTTACGAAAAGCACTTGTTGGTGGAGATTATGGTTTTGTCGAATCATGGTCAAACCAAATAACAGCAACCGTGCCTGCTGATTACTACGTTTCTCAGCAGTGTGAACGAAAAGTAAAAGGTTTTGCAATGCACGTACCCATTTATGGGGTTGAATGTACTACCATAAAGACTTTGCATGAAAAAGGTACGAGTTTTGTGGTTGATCTTACCGGATTAGATTTTTATAAAGTAAGATAAAAAGTATTTAGAAAAAGCCCTTTGTTGACGAATAATGTCAATCAAAGGGCTTTTTAAAATAATAATATAAATGAGGTGATTTTTGAGAAAATATTTAGGCAGCTTATAAATTGACACCTACTAAAAATTTCACTATATTAGTAAAAAATAATTCAAAGGAGTAGACATGGAAAACAGATATTGGCTTGAGCTTACATTTTCGCTAAAACTTATTCGAAAAGCTACTACGTATTCTTTTTCATTAAGGATTGGTCCTAAAAATATCGAATCCTTGTTAGGATTTATATTGGTATTTGCAATTTATGTTTTACGTCATAGTGCGGGCTATGTAACTATTGGTCTCGCTGTGTTTTCGCTCTTGATCTGTATTTATGAGATTGCATTTACCCAAGAAAGGTGGGCATTTCCTGCTGGTGTTCTTTGGGGGTTAATCTTAACTGCAAGTCACTACCTGATTATGGATTGAAGAAAAATTAGAAAAATCTCTTGATATGTGCAAACCCATCGAGAGATTTTTGAATTATTTAGGAAATTTCCCCTCTATTGTGATATGTTTTTATGAAAAAGAATGCTTATATTTCACCCCTTCACATACCCGAACAAATACCGTAGAATATTTAAGTTGATAATTTGAAAAATATGTCTGATATAATGACTTTTCTATGACAGATACATCTGCACTAACACATATAGTTGTAAAGGGTGCCCGCCAACATAATTTAAAAAATGTTGATATTAAGATTCCAAAAAACAAATTCGTAGTGTTTACAGGTGTATCGGGATCAGGGAAATCGTCATTGGCTATGGATACAATTTATGCAGACGGGCAAAGGCGCTATGTCGAAAGTCTTTCTGCGTATGCCAGACAGTTTTTAGGTGTAATGGATAAACCTGATGTTGACTCAATCGATGGGCTATCGCCTGCAATTGCGATCGATCAGAAAACCACATCGAAAAATCCAAGATCAACTGTAGGGACTATAACTGAGGTCTATGACTTTTTACGGCTTTTATATGCACGCGTAGGACATCCGCATTGCCCTGAGTGCGGTAGAGAAATTCAAAGACAATCATCCCAAGAGATAACAGAGCAGATCCTAAATTTATTAAGTCTTGAGTCTGACTATCAAACTTTACGCGGTGTACGGTTTATAATTTTATCTCCAATAGTAAAAGATCGAAAAGGCGAATATTCAGCTTTACTGGAAAATCTTAAAAAACAAGGTGTTATTCGTGCACGTATTGACGGCGTGCTCAGAAATCTCAATGAACCGCTGACTTTAATTAAAACCAATAAACACTCTATTGAAGGTTTAATATCGAGAAATGTAATAAACGAGAAAAGCATGTCTGATGTTTCCTTTAAAAAGGACATGGAAAGCACTCTGTATCAAAATGTAGAAACCGCACTAAAACTGGGGGAAGGCAATATCGTGTTAGGTATAGTAAAAGATAAAGATTTTGAGTTTGCTGACGATCCAAAAGAAATAGAAGACCATTTGTTTTCTGAAAATTTTGCCTGTCCGAATTGCAATATTTCCCTTGCTGATATAGAACCGAGATCTTTTTCTTTTAATTCTCCTCATGGTGCTTGTTCTGCATGCGATGGTTTGGGTACACAGTTGGAAATTGATACGGCACTTTTATACAATCCTAATTTATCTGTTTCAGAAGGCGGGGTTTATATATGGTCCAGGATATTTGAACATATCACTTGGACGTCAAAAGTAGTTGAAGCGGTTTCTAAAGAATACGGGTTTTCGCTTGATAAACCAATGAAAGATTTATCGAAAACCGCATTAGATATATTATTATACGGTGCCCCGCAAGAGAAAAAATTCAAAATAGAGTATGTTGATCGAGACGGAAATCATCAAAAGTTTAATGCAAGATATGAGGGGCTTATTCCAAACTTGGAACGCCGCTATAAAGAAACAAAATCCGATTTCATAAGAAAAGAAATAGAAAAATATATGGTGCGCGATTTATGCCCTGTATGTAATGGCACGCGCCTAAAAAGAGAATCGCTTTCTGTAGTTATTGACAAGCTCAATATTAATGAAGTTACCGAAATGTCTATTGAGGATATTTTTGTATGGTTGAGAGACTTACAGAATAAGTTAACCGTTAGAGAAAAAAAAATTGCTGATGTTCTTCTAAAGGAAATTAATTTTAGAATAAAATTCTTAATTGATGTTGGCTTAAGCTACTTAACATTATCTCGATCTTCTGCCCAGTTATCCGGAGGAGAGGCGCAGAGAATAAGGTTGGCTTCGCAAATTGGCTCAGGTCTTTCCGGAGTACTCTATGTTTTGGATGAGCCTTCGATCGGATTGCACCAAAAAGATCAAGGTAAACTAATAACAACGTTAAAACATTTACGCGATCTTGGTAATACAGTAGTTGTAGTCGAGCATGATATGGATACAATGCTGGAATGCGATTATATTTTTGACTTTGGGCCGGGCGCCGGAGAAAAAGGTGGCGAAATAATTGCTGAAGGAACACCTTCTGAAATTAAAAATGATCCAAAATCCATTACAGGCAAATATTTATCAGGAAAGAAAATTGTCGGAGTTAACGGAAAAGATATACAAAAGCGAATTGATGATCTTTTTGAACAGGAAATTAACAAAAACGTAATGGAAAAGATAAATGGTAAAACACTCAAACTTACAGGAGCCAGGGGAAGAAATCTTAAAAACACTCATTTTGAAATCCCACTAGGAAAATTTACCTGTGTTACCGGTGTATCCGGAAGCGGAAAATCAACTTTAGTAATGGACACGTTTTATAGGGCTATCAGACAATATTTTAATTTGAAAAATGAGGAAAGACCTGAGGAATTCGATGAAATTAAAGGTTTGGAAAATGTTGATAAAGTAATAGCCATTGATCAGACACCTATCGGTCGTACCCCAAAGTCTAATCCTGCAACCTACACAAAAACTTTTGACCATATTAGAGAATTATTTTCGATGACGGAAGAATCAAAAATAAGGGGATACAAGTCCGGGCGTTTTAGTTTTAATGTGAAAGGCGGTCGTTGCGAAGCCTGTGCCGGAGAGGGACAGATAAAAATCGAGATGCAGTTCATGCCTGATGTATATGTAAATTGTGAGGTCTGCAATGGCCGTCGATATAATCGAGAAGCTCTTGAAATTCATTACAAAGGAAAAAATATAAGTGATGTTCTTGATATGACCGTAGACGAAGCCCTTGAATTTTTCAAAAACCATCCCTCTATTCGTAGAAAGATTCAAACAATTCAAGATGTTGGTTTAGGTTACATTAGACTAGGGCAGCCTGCCCCAACTTTATCCGGTGGTGAGGCGCAAAGAGTTAAACTGGCTTTGGAACTCTCTAAAAGGTCACTGGGAAGTACGCTTTATATATTAGATGAACCGACAACGGG
>CAZPYT010000024.1:0-2209 GCA_964590955.1 uncultured Candidatus Saccharibacteria bacterium
TAGCATTAATGATCTGATAAATAAAGCTTCTAATAAAACAATCAATGCTACTGATGTGATTTTTGAATTTTTCAAGCTTGTGCCTTAATTAAGATTTATCCCTAAAGAGATGTCATACTGTTAAGTATATGTTCGGTGTATTCTTCCGGCATGTTGTAAATAGAAAATACAATAACTGTTTTACTTCTACCCACAGGCTCAAAAATTATAATCTCGTTGCCTTTCCAAGAATAGTTTGTAAATTTTATTGCTCTTCTATTTGATATTGTCATCTCAGTTTTTGTTCCTTGCGGCTCGCGTCCTTTTATAAGTCTGTAATCGTCAATTAAAAAGTTTTCTAATTTTGTGAGAACCTCTTCAAAATCCACTGAATATCTGAAGGTGGCAAAAGAAACTCCTAAAGTATTTTCATTACTGCCCGTTGAGAATGTAATGGCATTTTGTATTTGACTGTCAAATTCAATAGATGGGGCATCGCAGCAATTTGTGTCCAAATTTTTATCATATTCAAATTTTATACCTGCCATCCTGTTTTCATATACTAAGTATGGAGATTCATCTTTTTCAGCCTCATTAATCTTGATTGAATCCGTCATGAGGTTTGTTTGCAGTTTGTAGCTTTGTTTATACCCAAGATCCCCCTTAAAGGTTTGAATTATTTCGTAAATTACGTTATTTGCAGGAACATATGTAACAATAAAGTCGCTATTACAATTCGTTACTTCAAATCTAACTGAATCATAACCATACACTTTTGTGTTATATGTGCCGCCTATGTTATATTTTCCCTCGCATTGCCCATCAAACCATGTCCTTTTTACCTCTGCTACTTTTTTGACATCCCTTGAATATATTGAAATAGGAGATATTTCAAAAATATAGCCTTTTACAAGGTTGAATCCGTCAGGGTCTTTTGTGGGGAGTATATCCTTTGAAGTAATTTTTATTTTTAAAGCCTGATTTTGTTCGTCAATAACTGCAATTGGGTCTTTTTGCATATATTCAAAAGAAAATCTGTATTTATCGTTTGCATAAATTTCCTTTTTGTCAGGTTCGCCTTCCGGTTCTGTAACTTTTACAATTTCCGTTCCTTCTCCTGTATATTCTTCATTTACTACAAAGCGGTCTTTTGTTTCTGTATAAACTCTATTTGCAATAAATCCCGCAATAAGCAGACCTAAAAAACCTGCTACAAGAATAAGAAAAAGCTTAACTTTCCTAAAAAAAGATTTTTTTTGTTTTTTTACTCGTTCCTCTTTTGACAACCCCGGTTGCAAAGGAGTTTTTTGTTCAGAAGGATCATTGATCACAGGCATTTGATTTTTTTGTGCGTTGTTATTTTCCATCCTTTTCTATTTTATCAAAGAAATCGTTATAAATTTCAATTAAAAATTCTATATGTTCATCAAAATCTACCGCAAACTCGTCGATACCGTACTTTATATCTTCTCTGTCTACTTTTCTGGCAAAAGCCTTATCTTTAAATTTCTTTTTTACCGATTTTGGTTCCATGCCTACAAATTTATTTTCTCGCATAAGAGAATATGCATACAAAAATCCCGCAAGTTCGTCTATGGCAATCAAAGCCGCTGCCATTTTGCTTTTTGGCTTTACACCGGTTCTCATATGAGCATGTGCTTCGACTGCGTGAATTAGTTCTTCTGGAAATCCCCATTTTTTAAACCATTCAACTGATTTTTGTGGATGTTCGTTAGGATGTATGAAATAGTCAAGATCGTGCAGTAATCCTGTTAAATACCAGAGATTTTCGTCTTCTCCCAGCCTTTTTGCATAACCTTTCATTGCTTCTGCTACCATGTTGGCGTGCAGTTTTTGATAGTCATCTTCAACTAATTCGTCTAACATTTTTTTTGCAGCTTCCACTGTAAATTCAAGGGTTTTTGCAGGAATATCATCACTTTGCGGTTCTGAATTTTTATTGGCTTTTTCTGTGATTCCGTAGATTTCTTTTGTGGTTTCGTCAATTCTTTTCCTCATTTGCGGGAAAAAGACACCTTCGCGCGCTGTAATATCCTCGAAAAACCAAAAAACTCTTTCACTTTGGCCATGCCCGGTAGTAGGAGGCATACCGTTTTCAAGCATTTCTACGTAGTCAATATCCATCATTTGAGCTTCATCATCGCCTTCTTCTCTGGCATTTTGTTGTTCTTTGAATCTTTCCAGCTGGTCGAAAGGATCGTTAAGTTCA
>CAZPYT010000024.1:2219-13827 GCA_964590955.1 uncultured Candidatus Saccharibacteria bacterium
GTAGCCATTTCCAAGTTCACTTCCGGCAATAATTACATGATATCTTTCGGTAAGTTCTTCTTTACCGGGGATTGATTTTGCCAGTGGAGATACAAACTTAGGCTCGTTGATCAAAAATGCCGGTCCGGCAATATTTTTTCGAATTAATTTCCACAAATTATCTATAAGCCTGATTCTGTTTATTGCACCCGGGAGGCTAACATTATTATTTTTTAGGATTTCAAGTATTTTTTCGTCAGGAGTTTCGAATATATCAACATCAAATTTTTCTTTAATTATTTTTGCATAATCAATTTCTTCCCATTCTCCTGCCAAATCAAAAGTATGCGGACCTTTAGTAAATTGCGTCTTACCATATACCTGTTCTGCAACATATTTCAGCAGATTTTTAACAAGCCGCATGTTATCTCTATAGTCTGCATAAGCCCAGTACCATTCAACTTGATAAAATTCCTGCAGATGTTCGTCACTCAAGCCTTCATTTCTAAAATTAGGTCCCAGCGTGAATATTTTTTCAAAACCTCCTCCGATTAGTCTTTTTTGGAATAATTCAGTTGAAATTCTTAAATAAAAATCCTCATCCAGTGCATCGTGATGAGTCATAAAAGGTTTTGCATCGGCACCGCCTGTATAATGCTCTAATACAGGAGTTTCCACTTCAATAAATCCTTCTTTAGATAAATATTCACGTATACTTGCCCAAAATTTAGCTTTTCTGACAAAGAGATCTCTGGTTTCTGGATTCATTGCCAAATCCAAATATCTCTTTCGAAAAATCGTATCTTGATCTTTCAAACCTTCATGTTTGTCGGGAAGAGGTCTCACAGATTTTGTCAAAAGTTTAATTTCATCAGGAATAATTGAAATCTCACCGCTTTTTGATTTAGTAATTGTGCCTGTTGCTTGAATAAAATCCCCAATATCCAAAAGGTTCAAATCTTCAAAACCCAAAGTTTGGTTTTCGATGTTGGTTGGTTTGAGTGCATCATCTTTTATATAAAACTGAATCTTACCTGAAAAATCATGCACATCGGCAAAAATGATATGCCCGTGTGTTCTTAAAGACATAATTCTGCCTGTTACAGACAAAGTTTTATTTTCATAATGATCGAAATTACTCACAATATCTTTATTGCTGATATCTTTTTTTGCGTGAGGGGGAAATGGATCAATGCCCATTTCTTTCAGCTGGTTAAGTTTTTTTATTCTTTCATCTCTAAGTTCTTTTAATGTTGCCATAATACGAACACTTTATCATTTTTTTTGTTATTTAAGAATATTTTATTGTAATAGTATTAGAAAAGGATAAGTCCCTGGGGTAAGTGTTTCACACCAGGGGCTTATTTATAGTTTTTTAGTTGTTGTTAGTCCGCCAGTCAACATTCTCACGCAAGGTTAATCCGATCAGGGATCCTGCATTTGTTGTGGCGATGAACGTGATCTCGAAGTACGGGATTCCGGAGAACCGTTCGTTGTTGTCGAACTGCATGCCAAGCTCATGTGTTTCAAAATATTCCTTGGCTGTAACATACCGCGTTAACGGGCCATCTCCACCCATACGAATCACACCTTCAGGAAGTTCTTGGATCATGAGTTGGTCCCAGTCTATGCCAAGCCAAATGGCAAGTTTTTTACCGGGTGTCTTGTTATACCATTGTCCGGTGGTTGTGGTTTTCACAAGCATGTATCCAGCACAGCCTGGTTCAGGCATACTCTCAACAATCACAGACATATTGAGATCGTCTGGACCGACCATTGCATATTCATTCAAAATGCCGTCGTTGATTGTATCGCAGGCAACTTGATGAACTTCAACTGGAACCTCGACCGGGACTTCGACCTGAACCTCGACTGGGACCTCGACGACAACGGTCTGTATGATCACCTCAGGTGCGGGCGGAGCAGCAGGGGTTTCAGATGGCGCAGGACTCGTCTCCGTGGCGGCAGTTTGCATAGTAGAACAGGACGCAACAATGAGGGCCAGAATACAGATTACGAACATAAACGAACTAGTTTTATTGTGCATACCTTCCTCCAAAGGATTTTTGATTTTTCAACGATAAATTTGTATCGTTGAATGTACAAAGGATTTGATTCCCGTATTGTAACACCCTATAGTATCCCTGTCAATTTTTACAAATAAAAAAACGCCTTAGAGGCGTTTTCTTATGTATTGAGAATTATCCTAATCTTTTTAGGAAATACTCAACACCGTATATGTAAGTTTACCAACCGGAACTTCAATCTCAATCTTATCTCCGACTTTTTTGCCCAGTAAAGCTGATCCTAAAGGACTTTCATGCGATATTTTTCTTTCTGAAGGATTTGCTTCAGGAGCACCTACAATATGAAATTCTTCTTCACTTCCTTCTATGTGAACTTTTACTGTTGAGCCAACTACTACAACTCCGGATGTACCGCCTTCAGCAACTTTCGAAGTTTTTATTATATCTTCAAGCTCAGCAATTTTTCCTTCAATAAAAGATTGTTCTCTCTTGGCTTCGTCGTATGCAGCGTTTTCAGATATATCACCCATTTCGCGTGCTTCCTGAATTTTTTGAGCGATTTCAGGCCTTTTTACGTCAACAAGTTCTTTAAGCTCATCTTTAAGCTTTTGTAAACCTTCTTTTGTTATGTATAAATCGTTTTTGTTCATTTTTTCTTTCGTAGTTTATTTGTAGCTTTATAACTAAAGCCGAAGTAAACCGTGTTATCATTCCAGTCAAAGCCGGATTGTAACTAACTAATTAAACTAATTCCACCAATGGATTCGGGCGCTTGGGAATCAGTCTTCAAAAAAGCCAAATAAAATACCCCTAGTGGGGTTTTCGGACTTTTAGACTTTGAGAGGATAACACACGTATGTACATGTGTCAAGAAATAAAAGTTAGTTTTTGTGCATACCTAAAGGAAAAATGAGAGTATTTATATCAAATATTATATGTCTATTTCATTGGGATAAAATGCTTTTATAGTGATATAATCGTCCTCATGTCAGATAAAAATACATGGAATCTCGCAAGTTTATATTCAGGGGATGATGATCCGAAAATTGAAACCGATATTAGTCTCGCAAAAGAAAAAACTATAGAGTTTATAACAAAATGGAAAGATAGATCAGATTATCTGGAAAATCCAGAAGTTCTTTTTGAAGCTTTGACTGAGTATGAGCTTTGGTCAAGAAAATATGGAGTTTCAGGTTTAGTAGGCTATTACTTTGGATTGAGAAATTCACAAAATGAGAGCAATACCGATATTAAAGCAAAACTTAACAAACTAAATGAAAAGGATATGGAACTTGTTAATCAGGTACAGTTTTTCACGCTAAATATTTCAAAAATCGATGAGTCAATACAACACAAATTTTTGGATTTTGAAAAACTGGTTCCCTATAAGCACTATTTGGAAGCCTTATTTATTGCCGGCAAACACACGCTTTCAGATTCCGAGGAAAAAATTATAAATTTATTATCAAAAACATCTTACGGAAATTGGGTGCAAATGACGTCAGAATTTCTTAGTACAGAGGAGTCTGAGGTACTTCAGGAGGAGAAGAATTTTCAGGAACTTTTATCACTAGTATCAGACGAGAATCCTGATAAAAGAGCAATTGCCGCGGAGAAGCTTGAAATTATATTTAAAAAACACTTGTCGGCTGCGGAGCATGAAATGAACTCAATTTTGGAATATAAAAAGGTCTCGGATAAGATGCGCGGTTTTTCCAGACCTGATGAAAGCAGGCATCAAGAAGATGACGTGGATACCGTAATGGTTGATGAGCTGATTTCTGCTGTTAGCGCTCAATTTGAAATGCCAAAAAGATACTACGATTTTAAGGCTAAGATGCTTGGGTTGGAAAAGCTCAAATATTATGAGCGTTCAGTTCCCTACAGAAAAGTAGATGGCGATTTTAATTATGAAGAATCCGTAAAAATAGTTGATCGCGTGCTAACCGAGCTTGATGAGGACTTTGGTAACATATACAAGGATTTTGTAAAAAAGGGTGCTTTTGATGTTTTTCCCCGCAAGGGCAAAACGGGTGGTGCATACTGCGCGAGTGCCGGTATTGAAAGCCCTACATTTATTTTGCTCAATCATACGGACAAACTAAATGATGTATTAACAATAGCTCATGAGGTTGGTCATGGCATCAACTATGAACTTATAAAGAAGCATCAAAATAATCTGTCTTCTGATGTGTCTACTGCTACAACTGAAGTTGCCAGCACATTTATGGAGGATTTCATTTTGCAGGATTTACTAAAGAATATGAGTGACGAAGAGCGTTTAAAACTCATGATGCAAAAACTTGATAGCGATATCGCCACGATTTTTAGGCAAACCGCATTCTACAATTTTGAGTATGAACTGCATACCAGTTACAGAGAAAAGGGGTATCTTCCAAAAGAATTTATCTCTGATATGTTTGCGAAACATATGGCTTCTTATATGGGTATACACTCTGAAGGGTCAGCAAATTGGTGGATTTATGTAAGTCATTTCAGGGCATTTTTTTATGTCTATTCCTATGTTAGCGGTTTGTTGATTTCTAAGGCACTGCAGAAAAAAGTCGCTGAAGACAAGAAATTTATTGATGATGTAAAGTTATTTTTGTCTGCAGGTACGACATTATCCCCTGTTGATATATTTAAAAGAGTTGGAGTAGATATTACACAAAGAGAATTTTGGAATGCCGGCCTGACAGAAATAAGCAACTTTTTGGATGAAACTGAGAGTTTAGCTAAAAAGCTTGGAAAAGTTTAGGTATTATAGGGTTTTTCAAATTAAATATAGACAAGTTTTGTACTCAATATATATAATAGCTTTATGGAGATAATTAATAATGATATCTCTGGTGATAAAATCAACGAAACCCCCAAGCTTGCTAAATTTGCTGTTGATACGCCAAATACTATGAAAAAATCGATACTACCCATTTTTATAGGTGCGTTAATTGCTGTTTTACTTTTTGCTGCTGTGTGGTATTTCTTTTTGCGCAACCTACCTATAAGCTTTAGCAGTAAAGACGGTGGGTTTTTGAACATAGATAACAATGGGAACACAGCTGTCTTGGCTGAGAACCCATTAACCGGCGAAAAATTTACAGAATCTGAGGCAGCATCGTGGATTAATAACCGTCCTTTGGCTGTCATGGTTAATAATTATATCGACGCGAGACCGCAGTCTGGTTTGATTTATGCAGATGTTGTATACGAAATAGTTGCTGAGGGGGGGATTACCAGATTTTTGGCATTTTTCCTTGATACTACCCCTGAAAAAATAGGTCCTGTAAGAAGCACGCGCGAATATTATCTGGTATTAGTTAAAGAACTTGGCGATGCTATGTTAATGCACATAGGCTGGTCTCCTCAGGCACTGGAAGCCATAGAAACTTGGCCGGTAAGAAGTTTGGGCCGAGGTGGGGGAACTTTTTGGCGTGATAACCCCAGAGATGTTGCCATAGAGCATACTGCTTATACGAATGGCGTAGAATTGCGTGAAATTGCCAGTGGTTTAGGTTGGGACGGTACAAGAGAAACAGTCTCATGGATTTTTAAAGATGATCAAGAGACTTACAAAGATAACCCTTCCGCTACTAAAATTTCAATAGATTTTTGGTTCGAAGGTGATTATTCAGCAATTTTTGAATATGATCAGGACAAAAACAGTTATAAGAGATTTATGGGTTATGATGAAGAGGGAAATCCTATACCACATTCCGATCAGGAGAATAATGCACAAATCGAGCCAAAAAATGTTATTGTCCAATTTGTATCGGAGACTTCTATAGATGGAGATGACAAAAATCGATTGGAATATGAGCTGATTGGTAGCGGCTCTGCACTTATTTTTGAAGATGGTAAAGTTATCGAGGCCACTTGGACAAAATCTTCGAGGGATGGACGTACGTTGTTTTATGATTTTAATGGGAATCCGGTTAAGTTCAATCGGGGGCAAATGTGGATAAGTGTTGTTCCTGATAGAAATGTTGATCAAGTAGTATTTAATTAACTGCCTGAAAAAGATATGTTAAAAGATTTATTTGTATCTGAAGTAAGATTAAGAATATTAAGATTGATGCTGACGCATCCTAAAGACCAGTTTCATGTACGGGCTATTGTTCGTGCTGTTGCCGCTGAAATCAACGCAGTAAGACGAGAATTGGCCAAACTGGAGGAAATGGGCTTGCTACGTAAACGTCAAAGCGGAAACAGGCTTTACTATATTGCTGATACAGCTCATATATACTATTCTGAGCTGTTGTCGCTTGTATCCAAAGAGGAGGGTATAGGTGCTGTAATCTTGAAGAATAAAAAATAACTTGGTGCCATTAAGAATGCTGTAATTTCCACTGCATTTTTGAAGGGCAGAAAATCTACTGTATTGGATGTAGACTTGTTTATTGTCGGTGTTGTTGATTTAGACTTTCTAAAGAGAGTTGTGGTCTCTGCAGAGAGAGAAATGTCACGAGAAATTAACTATTCTGTAATGTCTGAGGAAGACTTTACATTTAGAAAAAGAAAAAACGACCATTTTATCTCAAAAGTTCTTTCTCAAAGCAGAACAATGATTATTGGCGATGAAGAAGAATTTTGTTCTGTAGTTTAGTGTCATATTGATTGTTATGGAATTCATGTTGGAGTATGCCAGAACAAGATTAATCAGAAAATAATGCCCGGATCACATGAAGTTTTTGATTGATTTTAGTAATAAGGTCTGGAAAAATTTAGAGACTTCCACTAAGATCATAAATGTTATTTTTAAAGTATGTTTAAAAGTTTATATACAAGATTAATACTTACGTCCAGCATTTTTGCTTTTGCAGTGTTGGTGGTGTTGCCCCGTATACCAATAAAGATTGATAGCAGGTGGCTTAAGATAAATTCTTACGTCGGTGGATATAAGTTTTCTATGCTGGGGGGCAGATACAATTTTGATTTGACCCAGTTTAAAAAAGGACTAGATCTAAATGGTGGTGTAAAAGTGGTATTGAGTGCAGATCTTGAAGGAGTAGAGACCTCAGAATATCAGAACGCAGTTGACTCTGCCGTAAATGTTATTGAAAGAAGGGTAAACCTGCTTGGTGTCTCTGAACCTGTTATTACATCATCAAAAGTTGGAGAAGATTATAGAATTATTGTGGAATTGCCGGGTGTGCAAAATGTATCTGAGGCGATCTCACTTATTGGTGAAACCGCTCAATTAAGATTTTCCGAGCTTAAAGATGAGGCACTGTGGACTCCGGAAAAATTTCAGGAGTATTATTTTAGCCCTGAGGCATGGCAGGAAACCGGTATCACCGGCGCAGACTTAAAAGGCGCTGATGTTGTTTTCGGAAACCCATCCGATCCGGTACAAGCTAACAGACCTCAAATTCAGCTGCGATTTACTGAAGAAGGCCAAAGAAAGTTTTCTGAGGTTGCTAAGAAGAATGTGAACAAACCGGTTGCTATATTTTTGGATGAAGAACCCATGCCGATTTCAATGGCGGTTGTTGATGCTGATTTAGCAGCGGGTGCCTTGGGGGATCCGGTTATTTCAGGTACATTCGACTTACCACAAGCACGTGCCTTATCCGTACAAATCAGAGCCGGGGCACTTCCAATATCCGTTAAGGTTCTTGAAGAAAAAGAGATCGGTGCGACATTAGGTTCTGATTCTATTACAAAAAGTATGTTTGCCGGCGCTATTGGCTTAGTACTCGTTTTATTATTTATGATTGTAATGTATATGAAGCTTGGTTTGTTGGCGGACATATCCTTAATTGTTTACACGATATTGGTGCTTGCTGTTTTTAAAATGGTACCTGTTGTACTTACACTTCCCGGTATCGCCGGCTTCATTTTATCTATTGGTATGGCCGCGGATGCAAATATTCTCATTTTTGAAAGAGTTAAAGAGGAACTGCAGTGGGGTAAACCTTATGGTTTAGCTATTCATCACGGATTTGACCGCGCGTGGACTTCGATAAGAGATTCAAACATTTCTTCTTTAATAACGGCCTACATTCTTTTCGAATTCGGCACGGGTGCTGTAAAAGGTTTTGCGCTAACTCTTGCTATTGGCATTGCCGTATCTTTGTTTACATCCATTTTTATCGTTCGAACTTTGATCGAAGCTTTTAATTTGGGAAATGTGAGGCTTGAAAAATAATATGTGGAACATAATGAAATTTAAAAAACAATACCTTATATTTTCAGGGGTAGTACTTCTTCCCGGAATTGTATCACTTATCCTTTTTGGGCTGAATTTGTCTGCAGAATTTACCGGAGGCTCGATTTTAAAATATAGATATACTGAGGAGCTGAATATGAATGAACTGGAAAAGGTTTTTGGAGATCATAACGTTGCCATATTTGACAGTATAATTTCCGACAATACGCTTGAGATTCGTACATCCCCGATTGATTCGCCGAAGTTCAACGAGCTTAACACTATCTTGTTTGCGCAAAATCCGGGAATGAGCTCCAGCTCTTTTGAAACGATTGGACCCTCTGTTGGCAAAGAAACCACAAAGAATGCTTTTAAAGCACTCGCAGCAGCTTCTGGGGCAATTCTATTATATATTGCGTTCGCATTTCGAAATATTCCAAAGCCATATGTAAGTTATAGATTTGGTGTCAGTGCTCTGATAGCAATGCTACATGATGCCTTTCTATTATTTGGCGTTTTTTCTATTCTCGGGCATTTTTCAAATGTTCAGGTTGATATTCTTTTTATTACCGCTACATTAACTGTCATTGGTTTTTCAATTCACGATACAATTGTTGTATTCGACAGAATCAGAGAAAATTTAAAAAAGCTTCCGTCATCGATGAAATTTGTTGACGTTGTAAATTATTCAATTGTAGAGACCTTGAATCGCTCAATAGCGACATCCTTAACTGTTCTTATGACTTTACTGTCATTGTATATTTTAGGTGGAGATACTACTAAAAATTTTGTACTGGCACTTTTAATTGGGATATTGTCAGGAACATATTCTTCGATATTTACTGCAAGTCCTATACTTGTGATATGGGAAGAGTATGTCTTAAATCGTAAGAAGCGAAAATAATGTATAAGTGGCAAGTAAAAGACAGCGCTGCAGACATTGAAAATATACTTGATAAAATTCTGGTAAGTCGGGGTATTGTGTCTGAAAAGGAAAAAGAGTTATTTCTATATCCTCCTAAGATTAATTATTGGGTATCACAACTTCCGAGTGATTTTAAAAACGCTCTGGGTTCCGCGAAAAAATTAATTTTGTCTGCGATTAACTCCAACACACCGATTATAGTACACGGAGATTATGATGTTGATGGTGTTTGTGCTACTGCAATACTTTATTCCTCAATAAAATACGAGAAAAAGTATGATCATGTGTATGCATTTATTCCTAACAGATTTGAGCACGGTTATGGACTTTCTTTCAAGTCAGTTGAAGCTTGCTTAAAATTGCTTGAGACTAATGAAAACAATAAGAAAGCACTAATAATTACAGTTGACAGTGGTATAACTTCTGTTGAAGAAGTTCAGTATCTAAAGGAAAATGGCCATAGTGTAGTAATTACTGACCATCATCAGAAACCAGACACAATCCCCTCAGCAAATGCTGTTTTATGGGACGATAACATCGTTGGGACATCAATTTCGTGGTTATTATCCTTAGCTTTAGGTTCTAAAAACCCAGACCACTTATGCTATGCATGTTTAGCTACCGTCACTGATTTACAACCACTTCTTAATTTCAATAGGTCAATCGTAAAATATGGTTTAGAAGCTTTTAACAAGCAGACACCCGGTGCATTTAAGGAGCTTATCACTGTAGCCGGCAGAGGCGACTCTGAGATAACGGTGTACGATTTAGGTTGGGTTCTAGGACCGCGCTTAAATGCAAGCGGACGAATAGATGATGCAATGTTTTCTCTAAAATTGCTTCTTGAAACTGATCCAGACGAGCAAAGGTATTTGGCCAGACGTTTGGATGCAATTAATTCTTCGCGGCAGGATAAAACCGAAGAAATGTATGGAATTGCAGGCGGTTATGATGAAGAAAATGTACCTAAAATCATAATTTCCCATAACGAGAATTATCATGAAGGCATTATCGGGCTGGTGGCGTCGAAGATTGTGCAAAAACACAATCGTCCTGCAATTGTTATAAGTACTGCAGAGCTTGTTGCAAAAGGGTCAGTACGCTCGATTAGCGGTATAAATATTATTGAGCTTCTGAGAAATTTTTCTGACTTATTTGAAAGCTTGGGCGGGCATCCTATGGCTGCAGGTTTCAGTATAAAACATGAAAATATTCCTATTTTAGAAGAAAAAATAAAAGCATATGCCGAATTTGAAATCTCCGATGATGACTTAGTTAAAGTATTGGAAATTGATCTGGAAATTCCCATCGATTGTATTGACCTAACCTTATTGGAAAAACTTGAGAAGTTAAGCCCCCACGGAGTTGGAAACCCCAAGCCATTATTTTCCAGTAAAAAGGTAGGTATTGGCTCTGTTAGTGTATTCGGCAGAGAATCAAATCACCTTTCTGTTAAGCTCCAATCTCAGAACAAGTGGTACAAGGCTGTATTCTTTAATCATGGATACCTACTTAATGAATTTAAACCTGGGGATTATGTTGATATCGCTTATACACTGAAAAAAAATACATATAATGAAAAAACTTATGTTGATCTAATGCTGGAAGATATTAAAAAATCTTAGTGTATCGTATAGAATGTATATATCGTGCTGTCCTTTACTAATATTAAATCACATATACATTCACCTTATTATGTTTTAAGTAACCCTAATGTGCACTTAAGCGAACCCGCTTCTCTGTATATTACAAATACGCTTAGAGTAGTAGGTACTTCATTGATAGGTGTGTTTTTACCGATTTATATTTTTAGACTCGGTTTAGAAAACTCTTTTTTTAGCGGAAATACAGTAATTAATGGTATTAGTTGGGTTTTAGTGTATTTTCTTCTTCGCTCATTTTTTGCATTTATCTCAGTTATATTATTTTCGCATTCAATCTTTGCAAAATTGCATTTTCAGTTTGCAATGATCATTAGTTACTTTTTTGTTGTGGCTGAGATCTATGTTATACAATATGCGCAGAATAATATAAATTTTGTGTTTTTGGCCGGTTGTTTGGCCGGGTTAGCTGTTACTTTTTATTGGGTACCGTATCACATATTTTTTATTAAAAAGAATTCATCAAAAGGTTCTTCTTCTTATGGTACTAAAACCAGTATTCGTTTTTTTTTAGGGCGAATTTTTTCAGGGGTAGCTCCGGCTTTAGGAGGTTTGATTATTGTTAATTATGGTTTCCCAACTCTATTTACTGTAAGTGTTTTGGTTTTGGTTTTGTCAATGCTTCCGATTGTCTTAGTTGTTCATGATTGGGTCCACCACGAGCACAGCATTAATTCAGTATTTAAAAGGTTTTTATTAAATAAAAAATTTTCACATATCTTCCTAGGGTCTGTAGGTGAGGGTGTTGAAGGCATAATATACACTGTATTCTGGCCCATACTCTTGTTTCTTGTCCTTAATAACTTTGAGAAAATTGGTTTTATAACTATGGCGTTTAATAATCCTTTCCCTCTTACAAGAGTTACTA
>CAZPYT010000025.1:0-13002 GCA_964590955.1 uncultured Candidatus Saccharibacteria bacterium
CCGGATTTGCACCGGGACCTTCAGATTATGAGCCTGACGAGGTACTATTCCTCCATCCCGCTATAAAAACTCCTCAGATTTTCTTGTTTGGCAAAGGAAACCATGTTTCCATTTGCCATTACAAACAGAAAATCTGCTCCATATGCACACGTAATTTAACAGAACTTTGCGATTTTGTCAAAGTTAATTCCCTATTTTATCAATGAAAAACTAAGGTCAACCACTGACTCAAAGTATCATTACTTCCTTCGGCAAGATGGGTTTTTAAAGATACATCATTTAAAGTTTTGTCATTTGCGCTCGTATTTTTCAGTTCGTCGGGTATCACATATACTTTCTCTCCAGGCTTAATCAAACTCAACTCGTTGCGCGCTTTTTCCTCGATATATTCATCAGTTTGCTTATAGGTAACACTCTCCTCTAAGGAGCTTTTTTCATCTTTCAAACCAGCAATCTCTTGACTAAGATCGTCTAATCTCTTACTATTGTCAATGATCTCAAGTGCGGTCCTCGTAAAGTTAACGCTGGCAAGCACAAAGAGAATTGACAAAAGTATATATTTCACGTGAGCAGGAATCATCATAACTTAGATTCTAAAGTAAGATTTGACATGATTCAAACAACGTGCTATTCTACCCTATAGGGATAGTACCCTATAATTATTGCCCAGGAAATAATAAATATATGATAGAACTAAAAACTGCGCATAAAAACTTTATAGAACATTTAGGAGGCCTTGGAAGATCAGGTTCTACTCTTATTGCTTATGGCAAAGACATTGAGCAATTGGTTGAATTCTTAGAAAGAAACGGTTTACAAAAAGTTCACGAAATTGAACTCGCTCACTTGGAAAACTTTATGTCAAAGTTGGCAAATGAAGAATATACTCCGAAATCAATCTCAAGAAAAACAAATTCCACTAAAACTTTTTTCAGATACCTTATTGAAAAAGAACACATTGAAGTAAATGTTGCGGATGATCTAAAACATCCAAAGGTTGCAATTAAAGCTCCAAGAATTTTATCAAAACTTGAATACAGAGCACTTAGAGATGCTGCAAAAAGTGACAGACGAACATATGCCATAATTGAAACACTTCTTCAAACAGGTATAACTATATCTGAATTGGCTGATATGAAAGTCGCAGATATGAAACTTGATTCTGAACCGAAGCAATTATACATTCCTGCAAAAAACAGCAGACCGGCAAGAACAGTACCATTAAATAGTGCTGTTGTTGAAGCAATTAAAGAATATATGGAACATGACAGAGCCAAAGTTGAAGGTGCTACCCACGTGTTTATAACAAAATCAGGCAATGAGATGTTGATTAGAAATATCATATCAACCATTCAAATATTTTACGAGCTCGCAGGTGTATAAAACGCAAAAGTTAATGAATAAAGACATACTTTTGTGGCACATCACTTAAAAAATGGAACAAGCTTGATTCATGTCTCAAAAATTGCAGGACATATGAGAATATCTACCACAGAAAGATATTTGCAATATATTGAAAGAGATACTGAAGACGAAAAAGCTGAGCTTGGTGTCCTATAAATTTGTAAGCGGACAAATAACCATAAATTTACCAGGATTTGTAACTTCAATTGAGGATGTTCTTTTTAGCTATTGATCTTCAAATGCACTAAATGATTTGGCAACTTTCAGAAAAGCCCTTTCTGAAGCTGTTTGTATTTCAATGTTCTCACTAGTTGTTTTTAGCATAATTGTCCACGTTTCAGGAAACTTCTCAGCAGTTGCTTGCCACAAAATATAATATTCACCACCTGTACAATTGTCGTTCATTTTTGACTCCTGTTTAGCATACTTAACAATAATGTTAGTTTTAAAATTCTGCGAAGTAACTTCTGAAGTGCACTCGTTTTCATACAGTTCAGCCCCGTTTTGTAATGTCATTACCTCGCCAAAGGGCAACTTCAATTTTATAGTCCAGCGTTCATTGTTACTACTGAAACTGATGCTTCCGTCGTAGGGCGAAACACCTTCAGGAAGTTCAAAAATAAAGCCCAGATTCTTACTCTGTACTTTTCCTTCTGCATAAGTGATATCTGTTGGAAAATACTTTCTAGCATCTCCATTTTTGTCATCATTGGGAACGAGTGCTTGCTTTTCCAAAGTCACTGGAAAATTACGTTCGTTCAATAAAATTTTCAGATTCTTTCTCAAATAGATAATCGTAGCTAGTACACCAGAGAAAATTATTATAATGAGTATATATGGCGTTTTCTTGCTCATATACAAATATTACATGAAAATTTAACTTTATTAAACAAGTGCGTTCTTATGATATTTATAGAATTAATTGCGACATCACTTTAGAACAGCTCTCCGCCCCCCAGTTTGAGTTTGAAATAAACAGCTAGTGAAATATTATATACGCACACCAAGAAATGAAAGAGAAACGATCCTTTTGTATTTTTCTAAAAGTATTAGTTATAGAAAATTGATAAGCAATAGTAGTAAACAATTATTTTTACAACGGGCATAAACTACTACCGGCTTTCGCAGGTGGTTTTGTGCTCTGCAAAGCCCAACTTCGTTGGGATAATTACATATACTAGCTTACACAACTAATTTTAGGTAACAGAATTATAAATTTTTAAATATAAGCATATATCCTCTGTGACAAGAGATGAGCCATATCGTTCTTTGGAAAAAAAGTTGCTAATGAAAATTAAACAGATTTGAAAAGAAGTTCTGTATCAAAGCGAATTAGTTTTGAATCATAGCAATACAAGATTTAAAAGCAATGGAAGCAGAATTTACCAAAAGACCAAGAAAAAGCCTTAGATATTGGATACCTGATGATATTAATTTTATGGGTTTTTCTTTTTTTATCTCATCCTTAAATTCACATGTTATTTTCAAGTTTCCTCACATTGTATATCATTATTAATATGATGAATATAAAAACTATAGTTATGTTTAACATTTTTGCCCTTCTTTTGATTCTAACCTCAAGACTAAATATCACATATGGTGAACGATATACTTGTGGAGTTGATGCAGAGTGCATGCCTAATAGCTATGCCGGAGAATATTGCTGTCAAGATGACCAAATGATTTGCACAGGATCAGGATGCCCCTCATGGGCATGCTTGAAATCGGGTTGTTTCCTAGCGTCAAGAGCTGCATATCCGGGGTACCAATGCTTACAAAAAACTTGCCCCTGCATGGTTGAGACCTGTGACAGTTATAGTAACGGTGACTGTATAGAGTGGGATTGGAGATGTTGTCTAGTGTGGAATGGAGTATGCCAGGATGGCTGCTGGATCTGCGTGGACTATGAACAGGTCTGTGACTCATGGGTTTGTGATGTCTACTACACTACAACCCCACCATGCACAAACACATACTGCAGTGAGGCATCGTGGGTTACAGGTGGTACTTGTAGCTGGTGTCCTGAAATACCTGAAGAGCCTCCGGTCACATGCACATCTGTTCCCTCAGCACCTATAGCGTTAATTTCTCCTGCAAATGGCAGCACACTGGATAACGTAAACAACATACCATTTACATGGAGTGGACCTGCCGATTGGGGCGGGTGCACGGGCACCCCTACATATACTTTCAGGTATCAATTAGACGATGACGCTGCGTTTGGTTCAATGCAGGTAAATACTAATACACTTGCCAGTACGCTATTGGTAAGCGGAAGCACATATCGACAAACGGTCGATGTATCAAATGTGGCTAATTTTCCCTATAACACGAATTATAAAT
This sequence comes from uncultured Candidatus Saccharibacteria bacterium, assembly GCA_964590955.1. GTDB lineage: Bacteria > Patescibacteriota > WWE3 > UBA101185 > UBA10185 > CAZPYT01. The sequence goes on from CAZPYT010000025.1 coordinate 3,748, forward strand.
GGAGGGTTAGTGCTTGTAATGATATTGGCTGCGGACCAAGTACATCTGCATGGAACTTCAATCTGACATGTGGTCGAGCACCAAGTCAGACGACACTGACATATCCTGCGAATAATGCCACCAATATACCCATTTCTACTGTAAGTTTGCAATGGAATGCACCTGCGGATTGGGGTGTAACTTGCAAGTCACCCAACAACAGAACATATACAGTAAAGTCTGCGATAAAAATCGGGGCTACATGCCCTGTACCAGGGGCATCCTACGCGACTGTACCAGGATGTTCAAGTCAGCCTTCTGCTGATACAGACTGTACATTAAATGTTATTAGAGATACATCATACTGTTGGTATGTTGAGGCGAACAATGGATCAGTATCACCCCAATACATAACCCCATCTCCTGTGTATGAGTTTAAGACAGAGGATCCCCTGCTCTACCAAAACTGGGTAACAACATTATTAGGTGATTTTTATTCCGGAGGTATAACGATACAGTTTCCTTCACAGGATTCATATGTAGCACCGTGGAATCCACCTCATGTATCCTATGAGAGAGATCCGGCAGCAGCTGACACAGTGAATGTAAGTACGGTATCAAGCGGGGATATAACAATATATACGGATAATACAAATGCATCATACAAGCCTGCATCACAATCAGGGCTGTGGGTAGATAATGCCAACTATAAGAAGGTATGGCCCAGCAGCTACAACAGGGAATATGCACCCACAGAGGCGATAGAATTACCATTACCCGGTAGTACGTGTGCTACAATATTTACCGCTGATCCCAAGTTAGATCCGTTTAAAGTATATAAAGGTGGCGCTGATTGTATAGAGACAGCTATAGGTGCGGTAGCCAGTGCGCCTGATGGTTATGAGTTAGCCACTGATGGATATGCTGTAGTTTTTGTGGAGCCTGAGGGTGACAACGAAGTAGAAATTGACAGTGCATTTACAACAACAAATGACAATTACCGAGTGATATTTGCAGCTGTTCAGGGTGTAAATGTATTTATTAACCGTTCTTTAAGTTTGGCGGCAGATCCGACTTTTGCCTCTAATCCTTTGATAGAGGCAGCATTTATTGTCAATGGGACACTTGAATTTGATGGTGTACAAGGAGATGCTACACCTGATCCAATAAATAATCCTGATAGCAGTATATTGGTAGAAGGACCGATTGTAGCAAAAAGTGCGGTATTTAACCGAAACAGAGGTCCAACAAATCAATACCCATCCGAATTGATAAAGTACAATCCTAACTATATATATAATCTTACAGAGCAGGAGCGAGCTTCGTTGAAAAGCAATGGTTCAGGTCTTTTTGTATTAGATGTTGATTGGGTTAGCGAAGAATAACGGTATCAATATGTTGTTAGATAAAAGATATTTAAAAATGTTCATTTTAGTAATAGCCTCAATTATTGCAGCGGTGCTTTATTATTTATCTCCGCGTTTTTTTACTACTGATGACAAAAGTGTAAATTCTGAAAGTTTCACACTAGTAGATGCAGCATTGCCTAATACTGTAACTACCGATCTGTACAGTATCTTTAGTTCAGCAAATGCAGAATATTATTGGAATAATTGGGATTATGAAAAAAACCTAATTCAACTAACAGCAGTTAAGAAAGGCGTAGACGGCGCGACGTTAACAGTAAAAGTTGATTTACCAAAGGAAATAGCTATATCAGAAAAATATATTCCAACACAAATAACCTGTGAAAAAGAAAACACCTATCTACTCTCAAGGGTAAATTCCTTACAAAATATCATAGAACAAAACTTTAATTTGATGGATAAAGTAGAATCGGGACAAACCTTGTATTCGTACTGTATAGATAAAGAGTGCTTGACTATAGGTAAGGTATGTATATTAATCTCAAAAAACAATTAGTGAAAAACATCATATATTCTCTTTAAGTATGATCTGATTTTGATGTATCTTGTACCCTAATTTATTGTACATGTATAAATTATATCACAAATATAGACCTATAATTGCTTTTATTCACATTTTATAGTATAGGTAAGTTAGTACAGTATTGTAACAACAAACAACAAATCCTAATATTAAGGGTTTGCAGAAAGGAGACTGCATGAACACCCATTCTGTACCTCAAAGCAGGCTTCAAGTTTATATGATGCTTGTGGCACTTTTATTTTTAATAGGGGTAAGCGTAATAATGGTAACGGGCGCTGAGTCTGTTGCTTCATTTAATATAATGAAGCATCCTCTTTTGGAAGTTGCGCTTGCAACTGAGGTAAAGTCTTCAGAGGTTCTAGTACCAACCAGCATACCTACGTCTACGAAGACATTGATCCCAACCAAAACGACGGTTCCGATTCAAACTCCGGAATTAATGTTTGCCAACATTGGTAATAAGTACAGCTGGCAACACAAAGTTCTGGTATATGATGCATTTGCCATGATGTCAGCGGATCAGTGGAGATACTTTAAGGGAAACTATAAAAACCACTGGTTCTGGCAGCACTTCAAGAATGAGATAACTTTACAGGCAATTTCTACGATTGATGGAGGCACTGCGCTAAAGTTTGACAAAGGCAGTACTGATAAAATACTGAAAATCCTCTATGAAGTTGACCCTCGCGAGCTATGTGCATTCGTTTACGAGAGATTCAGCATAGTAGGGTTTAGAGATTTGACAGTAGATGAAACTGAAAAATTTCTAACCGATGAGTTGGGGTCACCTGCGCCATTACCCTATTGCGAAGTGTTTAATCCAGAACGTTAGTTAGGAGAAGAAAACATGTAAAAACGGTAGAAAAAATAAATATTCTGCCGTTTTTGCATTTCTATAGATTGAAAAAGTGAAGTTTTCCTCACATAACTTTACTAAACATTTTTATACAAGTCTTACATCCTAAACCGTTTCTCACTATAGAAAATGAGTATGCATTTTATGCAATCGTCTCCGGATTGCTCTTGTTCACAAGCCTATCCAGAGATTTCTCGGCAGGTCTCAGTAAATGTGCTTTGGTTAAGTCTACTATATAAGCCTTAGTTGTCGTTATACAATTTTCTTTGTGAATCAACGGTACAACAATTTCATCACCATGCTATGCGTAATCATCAACGACTGCGCACTAAAGTGTGCAGTCTGCTGTTTGATCTTGCTGTTTGCAGCTTCCGCTAAGCTACAGGCACGAATCCATCTCTGTGTTAAAACACAAAGTCTTATTCGGTAGTTTATACGGTTAGCTAATTTAAAAATTGTTCAACCAATTGATAAATTTCTATTTAAAAAAATATTGGAGTAATCTTTACAAGTTTCGGTCTACAGCGGATAATCTATAAAAAAGAGAGAAAGGAAGTTACACAATGGAAGCAAATATTAACCTGTTAAACCGGGATTGCTTAGGAGGGTTTGTAAAACTGACAAGACGCGGTCAGGATATTGTAATCGCAGTAACATTCACAGGAATTGAAGGTTTCGAAAGCACAATTGAAGCCAAAAGATTTGCATATGCGGTGAAACAACCGGCAAAAGTAATTATCCAAGGAATGAGTCTTATTCCATGCAGTTATCTTTTTACTCTGCAATGTCTTCCAAAGACTTTTTTCCTACTCAATACAATGGAATTTAAGCTGAATCAGCCTATTTCAGGAATTAACGCAGCCTTTGTTAACAGAAAAGCGCTGATCAAGTTTGTATGTGAGTTGTAAAAATTCAGTTTTTACTGGACATTTTTTTAGGCACGAAGAAATTCAAAGCCACTCATTAAATAAGGGTGGCTTTATTTAAAATGGAATATAGAAAAATCGTGATTGTTGAACACGATACTTTCCATTACTTAGATTTACGAAAAAATACAGATTATTTTCCCCCTGAACATTTTACCATTGTAAAAGACAATGCCTTTGTTGTTTGTGACGGAGTAAAGTTATTGCATCGGTCACCATACCCGGCACCATCTCCGACTTCAAAAGCTGCTAAATTGCTCAAAAGTCAGAAAAAAAGGAAATAATGCAGTTTATTGATTATAAAAATTAACTCAGGTATTAACAAATACATAAAGGAAAAATTTCTTATCATAATAAAATCAGGAGATTAAAGAACAATTCACTGGTGGGTGAACTAGGGCTCGAACCTAGGACCGGTCGTGTATAAGACGACTGCTCTACCAACTGAGCTATTCACCCCTATCATACTCACAAAATCGCATTTTCAATGTTACACGTAGCACCCTTGACTCAACAATATTATCCCTAATTTCTCGCTAAGAAGTTATACCAAGTCCTTTGTTTAAAAACAATTGGCTAATAACTAGAACGGTATGTTCATTCATCGTCAGAAGCAGAATCGGCATCATCAAGCTCATCAGCTTCCGGGAGTTCATCAGCCAGCATAATTTCTCCCAGATCTCTTTTCATCTCGCGCTGCTCATTCCACTCGTCGTAATAAGAAATGTCGTCTTTTTTTCGCATTCTTTCTACTTCCCCTACCGCTTTTATTAGGGCTGATTCCAAGCTGTAATCGCGTTCTTGACCAAAATATTTTTTGCCGGGTAATGTTAAATCTATTTTTACTTTAAATACATCATCTTCGCTGGCTTTGTTAAGTACGATTCTGACAATCGCCGATTCTTTTTCTTTTTCAGTTAGGCGGCTTTCTATCTTCTCAAATTTTTCCTTTGCGAGGGTTTTCATACTTTCAGAAATTTCTATGTTGTCTGATGTTATTTGATATTTCATGGGATCATTTTAACAGGTTTCAAGAACTATTTCTTTGGAAAAATCTGTATATCATTCTCATCGTACAAGATTATGGCTTGTGTCGGACAAGACTGCGCGGCCAAATAGAGCTTTTCATCGTCAACATCTTCTGCTCCGGGTAACAATATTGCAATCTCATCTTCATCAAAATCAAATGCTTTTGGAGCCTCTACTATGCAAGTACCGGCGCTTATGCAGGCATCACGATCTATATATATTTTTCTTATTTTTTTGCCCATTTTTACTCTTTATGTAGCGTAACTTCATTAACACGTATAACCATTTCATCTATTTCTTCTTCAGACAACTGATGAATTCGCGCACCCATTTCAATGGTATCAAATGTGCTGGCAAAACATCCTACACAGTGTAGTCCATAATCTGTAAAAACCTCAGCTGTTTGAGGGAACTTAAAAATGACTTCCGCCAAGTTCATATCTTTAGTTATTGTTATTTTTTTGGCTTTATTTTTACCGAGCATGAGCTTTTTAGTCCTCCAGTCCTTCTAACATACCATGTAAAGTATCCAGAGGCAGCATTGCGCATTTTACACGGCTTGTTGTGAGTTCTACACCTAACATATTCAAAAGCTTTTCCTTATCGATTTTAAGAGCTTCGTCTATCGACTTTCCCTTAACTTCGTCTGTTAAAATAGAGGCTGAAGCGATACTAACCGCACATGCACTACCGTCAAATTTGATATCTTCGATAATCCCGCCATTTAATTTTAATTGCATAGTGATGACATCCCCACACATAGGGTTATTTTTCGTCAATTCTTCTGAAGGCTCGCTAAGTTTGCCCCTATTGCTTGGATTTTTAAAAATATCCATAAATTGTTCTCTGTAGATATCATCCATAGTATTATTTTAAAATTTTTTCTGCCTTTTTTATGGCGGAAATTAGCGCATCAATATCTTTTTTTGTGTTGTATAGATAGTAGCTTGCCCTTGTAGAAGAAGATACATTTAGTTTAGTGTGTAAAGGCATGGCGCAATGGTGACCTGAGCGCACAGCTACCCCCTTTGTATTTAGTATTGCTGCAATATCATGAGAGTGCATACCATCAACATGAAAAGAAACAAGTCCTGTGCGTTTTTCTGCATCTGTAGAACCTAGAATATACAGACCGTTTATCTTTTTTAGCTCTTTTAAAGCATAGTTACTTAGTTCTACCTCATGTTCTCTAATGTTATCGATTCCCACTTTATTTATATAGTCTATAGCCGCACCAAAGCCTATTACATCGGCAATATTAGGTGTGCCTCCTTCAAGACGATCAGGTAAATCGGCCCAGGTCGAGCTCTCTTCTGAAACAGTAGAGATCATACCTCCGCCATATCTATAGGGATTCATTGATTCTAATAGCTCTTTTCTTCCCCATAATATTCCGACACCCGTTGGTCCAAGCATTTTATGTGCAGAAAATACATAAAAGTCACATCCCAAGCTTTGTACATTAACACTAATATTTGGAACTGCCTGTGCTCCATCAACTACAAGTATTGCACCAACGCTTTTTGTTATCTTTGATATTTCTTTTATAGGGTTTATTCTACCTGTTACATTTGATGCATGACTTACGACTACTATTTTTACTCTTTCATTGATTTTCTCCCTCAGAAGATGAGCATCGCCCTCATTACCATATTTGGCGCTTTCCATGAACACCATTTTTGCTCCCTTTTCCAATGTGAGTTGTTGCCAAGGTACAAAATTACTGTGGTGTTCCATATCACTGATCACAATTTCATCATCTTTTTCCAAGTGAGACAAAGCCCAGCCGTATGCTATAAGATTAAGAGAGTCAGTGGAATTGAGTGTGAAAATCACTTCTTCCGGACTTGCCGCACCAATAAAGTTTTGTACTTTTTTACGGGAAGATTCAAACATGTCTGAAGCCTCTTCGCTTAAGGTGTGGATTCCTCTATGCACATTTGCATTGTGATTCTCGTAAAACTCAGTGATAGCTCTGATAACATCTTGCGGTTTTTGTGTTGTTGCTGCATTATCGAGATAAACCAGCTCTTTACCATTAAATTTACGTTTAAATATTGGAAAATCTTCTTTTATTTTATTTGTGTCTATCATACTTTTAATTTCTTTAAAATCTCTGATTTCAGTATTTTATCAAAATCCTGCATAGTTTGTTCAAAAAATCCTTTTATTATCAATTTCTCCGCATCCTTTCTTTTTAATCCTCGAGATTCTAAATAATACAGCTGTAAAGGATCAATATTACTTGTAATAGCTCCGTGAGAGGCTCTAACCTCGTCTGCTTTAATTTCCAGTATGGGTTGAGATGCATTTCTGCATGTAGAACTTAGTGTCAATACCCTGTCATCCAGGAATGAGGTGGTCTGCTGAGCACTATTATTAATCAATATTTTGCCAATATAATTTGAAAGAGAGCTATCGTACAAAACACCCCGAACTTCGGTAGAACAGGATGTATTAGGTGCTATATGATTTGCTACCGTAGTCAAATTCAGAATAGTAGTATTTGTTAACTTATATAATGCGAGTATTCTTGCTGATACACCGGGCTTTTTAAAATTTAAAGTCACTGAGTAATCATTGTTTCCGGATATGTCAAATAGGTCGACTACATATACACTATCTTTGTCTACATTTAACTCTGTGTTTTTTGTAGGAAGTATAACCTCCACTTTTTGCGGCATCTTATCCGACACTCCCTTCCATCTCAAGTTCAATAAGACGATTAAGTTCAACTGCATATTCTAAAGGCAGCTCCTTGACGATAGGTTCAATAAAACCCGAAACCACTAAAGCCATAGCCTCTGCCTCGTTAAGTCCTCTAGACATAAGATAGAATAGCTTCTCCTCGCCAATTTTGCTAACAGAGGCTTCATGTTCTATCTGGGCAGTACTATTTTTTACATCCATCAAAGGGTAAGTATCAGTAGCAGACGAACTATCAAGTATAAGCGCGTCGCATTCAACCCTATTTTTAACATTTGAAGCGTGTGGAGACACTTGTACCATGCCTCTATAGCTTGTTCTTCCGCCATTGGCACTGATAGACTTCGAGATTATGGTCGAAGTGGTATTTGATGCTACATGAATCATCTTAGAACCGGCATCCTGATGCTGGCCTTCTCCGGCATACGCAATAGATAGCACTTCTCCATGAGCCCTTTCTCCAATCAAATAGCATGATGGGTACTTCATTGTTAGTTTTGAACCTAAATTGCCGTCGACCCATTCCATTACAGCGTCTTCATGCACATGCGCGCGCTTTGTAACCAGATTGTAAACATTTGTCGACCAGTTTTGTATTGTTGAGTATCTGAATCGCGCACCCGGTTTTACAATTACTTCAACAACCGCCGCATGCAAAGAGTCCGCAGAATAAACAGGAGCAGAGCAGCCTTCAACATAGTGGGCATAGCTTCCCTCATCAGCAATAATCAGCGTGCGCTCAAATTGACCCATATTTATTGCGTTTATCCTAAAATAAGCTTGCAATGGGCGCTTAACTTTGACACCTTTTGGTATATAAACAAACGAACCCCCACTCCAAACGGCACTGTTTAATGCCGCAAATTTGTTGTCTTCAGGAGGAATTATTTTTCCAAAATATTCTCTAAATAGTTCAGGATATTTTTTCAAAGCCTCATCTGTACTAGTGAAAATAATACCGTCTTCAGAAAGTTCCTTCATTAATGAGTCGTAAATAACCTCACTGTCAAATTGGGCTTTCACCCCTGCTAAATGCTCTCTTTCTGCTTGTGGAACCCCCAATCTTTCGAATGTTTCTTTCATCTCCTGCGGAACGTCATCCCAGCTCTTTTCAGCCTTTAGTGTAGGCTTAAGATAGTAAAAAATTTCATCGTAATTAATTTGAGATAGGTCACCACCCCACTCCAGAGTTTTCTTGCGCTTAAAAATTTCATACGCGCCTAATCTAAAATCCGTCATCCATTCAGGTTCATTTTTATGAGCAGAAATATCGCGAATGACACTTTCATCTAAGCCTTTTTTAGCCTTGAAAACATGGTTCTCTTCTACATTAAAACCATAAGTGCTTTTATAGTCCTTATTAACTACAACTGTGGATTTCTTTTTTGGGGTTTCTGTAATCTGCTTTTTTCCCATGTTTATTGCTCAAAAGGTGAAAAACCCTGTTCTTCAAGCCTATGCGCCAGCTCTGCGCCACCTTCCTGAATTATTTTTCCTTCTTTGACAATAAATACTTGATCAGGTTCAATATGCTTTAAAATACGAGTGTAATGAGTAATTATCAAAACGGTCATATCGCTTGATTCTTTTAGTGCAGAAACTGCTTTAGCAACTATTTTTATGGCATCAACATCAAGACCACTGTCAGTTTCATCCAATATTGCAAGCTTCGGTTCTAATACCAGCATTTGTAAAATTTCCATTCTCTTTTTTTCACCACCGGAAAAACCCTCATTCAAATAGCGGCTTAAAAACTGCTCGTCCATGTTAAGCAACTGCATTTTTGCCTTTATATATTCTCTGAATTTT
>CAZPYT010000026.1:0-12983 GCA_964590955.1 uncultured Candidatus Saccharibacteria bacterium
TAATTACAGCAAAACCCTCAAGATTTATTAGTATTTTTTTCCACCATGGCCATTCTTTTGGTTTTGGCGGAGTCAGCTTGGCACGATAGTATGTTGGTGGAATTAGAAAAATAAGAGTAAAAGTTAAAATCCAGCTCATCGTATCGGGCAAACTATAAGCAAAGCTGCTTTGTTTTACTGCCGGATTAGCCAGTGTTAATAATGCAAAACCAAAAGTGATCAGGTATACAATATTAAATATTATGATTCTTGTTTTAAGGTGGTCATACGTCCATAGAATTTTTTTACTCAAAGGAATTTTTTTATTTTTAAAAAATATTTTATATGATACCGGTACTTCTAAAACACCCCACCCCCAACGAAGCAGTTGTTTATAAAGACTTTTATGTGTATTTAAAAACCCGGTGCCCTCAACAGCATCAGCTGAGTAGGGTATGTAGTGCGCTGCCAGTTTAAAATCACCATCACGAACATAAAACGCACGCCAAAAAAACAGAGTATCATCCTGACCCAAGTGGACATCCCAAAAATCTGCATCAATTAACGTTTGTAGAGAGCTTGAATAAGCGGCGAAAGTATCTTTTGTAAGAGAACTCAATCCCCAAGGAATGCTTTTACTCGACAAAGTGCCTAAAGTTACAAAATTTGCTTCAATTCTGGGCATAGAAGGAACACGCCAATGATTGTTGTTAAATAGGGGCACAGAAGATTGATAAAAATGGTTATCGCGTTTATCCGTAGTAAGATATAGGTGTGCTAATCTTGCTAAATATTGTTCGTTTGGAATATGGTCTGCATCAAATGATGAAAAAATATAATTTCTTACGTTTTCACCATGAGATTTTAAATAATTTATTGCATTACGAGCACCCCAAGTTCTATTTGCACCACCAATACCTTTTGCCTCACCGGGAATACCTGCAGGGTGAACATAAATTAATATGTGGTCAAATTTTTCTCTGTGAGAATTAACAATTTTATGCAAGTTTTCTTTTGTTTGTTTTGCAGGCTTTTCTTCAAGCGTAAAAACAAGAGTAATTTTATCTTTAGGATAGGTTTGATTAAGTATTGAGTTGAAAGTATCTATAAGCACTCCGTAAGGCTCATTTACAACCGGTATTAAAATAAAATGTTTTAGGGCTTCGAGATTTTCCGGTAGAGTTTTTTTGTCGGGTAAGACTGAAAAATCAAGTTCTGTACATCGCTTATACCAGTCTTCTGCCAATTCTTTCTTATACTTTGGATAACCAACAACCAAACCTAATGTATTCATAATTGCCAAATAAGACCAGTATATTGTAAGAAAAGTTAAAAAATAAACCACTGCGCGAGGATAAATTAAACCCAACCAGATGGGGGACAACAAAGTAGTCCACATCAGCATGCCCGGTAAAATTTCAAATATACGCGTTATTAACTTGTCATTTTTATCCAAAGTTATAGTACTCATGTTGGTAAGTTGAAAAGCCTGCACGTATTATCGTAGGTCTGATGGGCAACTTCAGAAAACGAAGATTTTCTGATCTGAGCAATCTTTTCGGCTGTAATTTTAACATATTTAGGATAATTAGTTTTGCCGCGATGACTTTGTGGTGGTAAATAAGGTGAATCTGTTTCTACTAAAAAGCGATCTTGCGGAACCTTTTCTACAACATCAAGTAAATCTTTTGATACAGACGGATAGGTTATCATTCCCGCAAAAGATAAATAGAAACCCAGATCCAAAATCTTTTGCGCAAAATCCCAATTAGAAGAAAAACAATGAATAACGCCTTTTAGTCCTGTGTTCTTGTATTTCTCTAAAGTACGGAGAATTTCGTCGTCGCCATTTCTGTTGTGTATTACCAACGGCAGGTCATATCCTAAAGCCAAACCTATTTGCAGTTTGAATAGTTCTAGCTGATCCGGCAGTTTGCGGTTTGATTCATAATCAGTTTTATCTATGCCGCATTCACCTATTCCAACAATTTTATTTTTATGATGATCAAGTAAATTTTTTAGATCCTCATATATTACAGACAAAGAAGTGGATTGATTTTCGTGAGGATATACGCCAATCGTACAAAAGACAACGGCATGCTGTTTGGTCGTTTCAATGGTAAGCAAAGATTCTTCCAGTGACGTACCAATAGCAATAAACTTAGCTACTTCCTCTTTTAAAGCCTCATCAATAAGGGACGCAACAGAGATATCATATTTTTCATGTGGAATGTGACAATGAGAATCAATTAACATTTGTTAATTTTATCAGTAGTTACGAGTATTCAAGTAATCTAGGTTGCTATAGGATCGTAAATATGCTGTAAAATTGCCCAATAAACCTTTTGGAAGGAGATTAGTTATGGATAAGAGAAAGTGGTTGATTACCGCGTTGTTTTCTTTGATACTGATTGCCTGGTGCATAGATCATAGCTACCAAGGTGCACGTACGCAGGCTGCATACCAGATCGGTTTTTCTGAAGGGCAAATATATGAAGCCAAACGATCTGCATGCACCCACATCGAAGGTATAAGTGCTATTAGAGCACTCGCTTATTATGAATTTGTTGGGCAAAAGGGATTTTCTGTTTACGAATATGGCTCGGACAAAGTTCAAATATCTCTTTGGGATATGCTTACAAAAAGAAAATTTAAAATGTGTGGATAACCGGCTCATGAGCTTCCTCCATGATTTAAAAAAATCTGGGGGAAGTTTTTTTCCTCAATACTTTTTATCAGTTCTCATCCAATTTTCGGAAACAACCCCTCTGGCTTTTTTATATTTTCACTAGAAAAAATACCGGCTATTTTCTCTGACATATTGGGCATAACAGGATGCAAAAGAATAGCTAGTTTTTTAAGTTCAGTGATTTCATAATCCAATACTTTATATAATTCATCTTTATTAGTGATCGACCAGGGAGTATTTTCATTTATATTCTTATCTAGTGCTGCGAGTCTTTGCCATATGTTTTTTATTACAATATCTATTCTAAATTCAGCAATAGGACTGTATATATTAGCCTGATCCTCTATGGCAATCTCCGCATTATTTCCACATGAATAACCGGATTTTTCGGCTAGTGCCGCTAACCTATTAACCGTGTTACCTAATCCATTAGCCAATTCTCCGGTATAAACTTCTTCCAATTGTTTAGTTGAAATATCAGAATCCTCTACAACCGGACCTTGTTTTAATAAGTAATAACGGACAGCATCAACGCCGTATTTATCTACCAGCTCAGTAGGACGGATAACGTTACCCAAAGATTTGCTGATTTTCTGACCATCAAGATTAATAAACCCATGCACATACACTTTGTCGGGTGTTCTATACCCTGCGCTTTTTAACATAGCCGGCCATAAAAGGGTGTGCCATCGTGCAATATCTTTTCCTACAAAATGCACAATTTCAGTGTCTTCGTCCCAAAATCCTTTTGTCAAACCTTCAGTGAGGTAATTAATCAGGGCATCAAACCAAACATAAATCACCTGTTCCGGGTCATTTGGTGTAGTAAATCCCCACGAAACTTTGTATTTCGGGCGTGATACGGTTATGTCTTTTAAACCTTTATCCAAAAATGCGAGCATTTCCAGTTTTTTTCCTTCCGGACGAATATCAAGCTGACCTGAAGTAATCAATTCTTTCAAAAAACTTTCGTATTTTGACCATCTAAAAAAATAGTTTTCTTCGTCAAGTTCTTGGATCTGTCTGGTTTTGTGATTTGGACATTGCCTGTTTTCATCTAATTCAGATATGGTTTTGTGGGATTCACACCCTTCGCAGTAATAGCCCTTATATGAGCCTTTGTAGATATCACCGTTCTCTAAAGATTTAGTAAAAAATTCCAGCGCAAATTTTTTATGGTCTTCGTCGGTTGTTCTGATAAATCTATCGTACGAAATATTAAGCGCATCAATTTGTTCTTTGTCTTTAGCGGAAATTTCAGTAACGTGCTCAAGGGGTGTTATCCCTCTTTTCTCTGCTGCTTTTTCATTAGTAGTACCGTGCTCATCCGTACCGGTTGTAAAGTGCACGTTTTCGGCACCGCGTTTTATGCGCTCGTAGCGGGCAATACAATCCGCCAAAATTTTTTCGTAAGCATGACCTACGTGAATTACATCATTCGTGTAGTCAATTGCTGTTGTTATAAATATTTTCTTCTTCATAATTTAAAAAAGCCCTCTTGTGGAGGGTGCTTTAATTTTGTAACACAAATCAAACACACCCTATAAATGCATAGGCATCATCGTAGCCACGGATAATGTGTTTAACTTGTTTCCGCTCATATGTGTAATATAACGCAGTCAGTCTTTTTTAGCTACTATTATTCATCCCCGTGGTTTTAGCTGCATGTATAAGAGAACATAAAATAGTCCGAATAAAATAAGGTTCAGCGGTGTATCCAACTCGAAAATCTTCAAAACAACCACAAACACAATACCTGCGGCAAAAAACAACGACCAGCGTAAACTTTTTCGGTATAAAAATCTTAAATTAGTAAAAGTAGGAGCTTTATAATGAAAATAGAAATAAATTGGGATTGAAAACGTCAATGTCAGAGAAAGTATCAGCAAAACATTAAACAGCACGATTCTGAAGTAAGAATCAGGGGGAATATGCGTTATAAAGCGATAAAAGGATAACCAGGCTACACCGCTTATGACAAATATAGTGTACATAAACTTAGGCATATTTAAATAATATCAAACTATCTGTTAAAATTTCTGCATGATATCTTTTCAAACATTACTAATCATAGTTTTTCTGGTAGTAGGCGCAGTTGGAATTTTAATTTACTTTTTTTCATCACAAATAAAAAATTTAAAGCAAGAAATAAAAGGCGGCGATGAAAACAACGTCTTGATGGAGTGGCTTAAGGAAATGAAAGGCTCGGTTGATAAAAATTCTGAGGTAATAGAAAAGAACTTAAAAGATCACAACAAATCTTTGAACGAACAACTTGAAGCGCAAAGAAAAGCCGTTGCGGATCAAACAAAAGTGATCTGGGATCGACTGGAAAATTCTTCTAAAATCATCAGCCAAGTACATAAAGAGTTGGGCGGAATAAGTGAATTCGGCAAAGACATGAAAGATTTGAGCAATATTTTAAAATCTCCGAAATTACGCGGAGGATTAGGCGAACAGTTCTTGTATGAAATTTTAGAAAATTCACTTCCAAAAGAACTTTTTAAAACACAATATAAATTTAAAGACGGCAGCGTTTGCGATGCGATTGTAAAAACTGACAAGGGTTTGATTGCAATCGACTCGAAATTTCCGATGGAAAATTTTAAAGAAATGGCAACACGAGAAACCCAGGAAGAACGCGCACAGTACAAAAAAGTTTTTATACGGGATGTCAAAAAAAGAATTGATGAAATTTCTTCAAAATATATTTTACCTGACGAAGGAACCACAGATTTTGCCGTAATGTATGTTCCTTCTGAAAATGTTTACTACGAACTGATCGTTAACACCGCAGAAATCGAAGAATACTCAAGAGCTAAAAAAGTATTTATCACTTCACCAAATACGCTAAATTACCAAATGCGCGCAATATTGATAGCCTATCAGCAAAATGAACTGCAAAAACACGCGGGAGAAATATTGAAGTCTTTATCAGGAATCAAAACCGAAGCCGAAAAATTTAACGAAGAACTTGATGTACTTGGAAGACATGTAACACACACGTACAAAACGATGGATACAATAAAAATAAAGTTTTCTAAATTGTTCGGAAAAATTGAAAACGCTCAAGCTTTGGGGGCCCCTGAGGAACCGGTACAAAAAAAGTTGTTGGAATAAAAATCAACGACTGCGCACTAAAGTGTGCAGTCTGCTGTTTGATCTTGCTGTTTGTAGCTTCCGCTACGCTACAGGCACGAATCCATCTCTGTGTTAAAACACAAAGTCTTATTCTTTGATCAAATAAAAAAAGACCCTTGAATCTGAGTAAACTCAAAGGTCTTTGTTGCGTTAACTTGTCCACTTTTTTCTCGAAGCTATTACAAGAAAAATGAATATTATGACCAAACCCGCCCCCACGACATAAATAGGCTCCCTGTATAAGTGGAAAAGCCTACTAGCAAATGCTTCAGGTATAAACAGAATTTGCCACCCAACGACGCATAAACTTACTGAAACTGCGCTTAGGCTAATGACTAGACATAGCCACTGGACATCAGTATTACTGTTTTTATTTTTTGGCATCGGGAATCTCCTTCATTTGGGATTTTGAAATTTTGCTTTAAGCAAGATAATGAAAACAAGAGCAACAGAGACTGCAGCAATAATTTCTGAATTTCGCAAACACCACAACAGAGTCTGCGACAACCCCTTCCCCATAAAATACAAAATAATACACCAAGAGATGTACAGCAAAACTAAAGAAAAAATAGAAAGAAAGATATGAGATTTACGCATGTTAGCCACCGCTTCCTTTCCCTTTCAAAAACCAGCTTTTTGAGTTATCTTTAGTTGGTATTATATGCCGAAAACAGCTAAAAACCAAATTAACAGCGAACAAAAAGAGGCTGTAGAACACGGTAGCGGCCCTATTTTAGTAGTAGCCGGAGCAGGTACAGGTAAAACTTTTGTGATTACAGAAAGAATAAAGTGGCTTCTTGAAAAAAAAGAGGTAAGTTCTAACAACATTCTGGCGCTAACTTTTACCGACAAGGCAGCAGAAGAAATGGAAAACCGTGTTGCAGACGTAATGCCTTTGGGATATGAAGAACCATATATCAATACATTTCATGCGTTTTGTGATCGAATACTAAAAACAGAAGGTTTAGAAATCGGACTTGATCCTTCATACAAAATATTATCGGGACCACAACAATGGTTACTGTTTAGAAATCACATTTTTGATTTTGATATACAATATTTCAGACCTTTAGGAAATCCGACAAAATTCATATCAGCGATATTGAAATTTATTTCACGTCTTCAGGATGAAAACATAAGTGTAGAGGATTTACAAAAATATACAGACAATTTGGCAGCCGAAAATGTCGAGGAATCAAAAAGGTGGCAGGAACTTTACTATCTATACAGAAAGTACAGCGAGTTGAAGATCGAAAATTCCAGAATGGATTTTGGAGACCTGATTACCTGGACAATAAAATTGTTCGAGAAACGACCCAATATATTGAAAAAATATCAAGAGCAGTTTCAACATGTACTTTTGGATGAGTTTCAAGATACAAACTATTCTCAATACAAATTAGTAAAAACTTTATGCCCTCCCGTAATGGGAAATAGAAGTTTGATGGCAGTGGGCGACGATTCCCAATCAATCTATAAATTTAGGGGTGCGG
The DNA here is from genome assembly GCA_964590955.1 of uncultured Candidatus Saccharibacteria bacterium. GTDB lineage: Bacteria > Patescibacteriota > WWE3 > UBA101185 > UBA10185 > CAZPYT01. The sequence continues at coordinate 7,303 of CAZPYT010000026.1, forward strand.
CGGTTTCAAACATTTTAAATTTTATAAAAGACTATCCTGAAGCAAAAATGATTACTCTTAATAAAAATTACAGGTCGGGGCAAGCTATACTTGATAGTTCATATGAACTTATACAAAACAATAACCCTGATACACTCGAATCAAAACTGGGAATATCTAAAAAGTTGACCTCACAACTTCCTAAAGCAAAAAATGATGTACCGCCCGAAATTATTGAAACAGAAACTGTAGATAATGAGGTAGAATTTGTTATTTCAAAAATCTACGACGTGTTAGCCAAAGAACCTGAACTCACATATAAAAACATTGCAATTTTGGCACGCGCAAATAACCATCTTGAACCCATTGTGCTGGCTTTGAAAAAGCATGGGATACCATATCAGCTGCTGGGAAATCGCGGCCTATACGATCAAGATGAAATAAGGGATGTGCTTTCTTTACTCAAATCGATTATCAATACAAAAGATTCAATAAGTTTATACAGGGTACTCAATATTGATGCGTTCAACATTCCGCAACAGGAAATTACAAAAATCCTGTCACAGGCAAGATATGGAAAAAAAGATATCTGGGACATTTTAATCGAAAACAATAATACCGAAATTAATAAATTGCATAGTCTGATCACAAAATACCAAGACAAAATAACCAAATCGCTACCGGTAGATTTTGTGTATTCACTTATAAATGAATCGGGCTATCTTTCGATGTATCTGCAGAAAGAAAGTATTGAAAATAATTTAAGCATTAAAAATCTTAATTTGTTTTTAGAAATAGTAAAAAAATTTGAAACGGATTATCGAACCGAAAATAAAAATATTCCAACTGTCATAGATATGATTGACTATATTGAGCTCTTAATCGAAGCCGGCGATAACCCAGCGCAAGCCGAACTTGAAGATATCGATACAGTTAACTTACTAACCGTACATGCTGCGAAAGGGTTGGAATTTCCTGTTGTGTTTATGATAAATATTGTTGCAGGAAGATTTCCCACTACGAGAAAATCGGATATGCTGGAAATTCCTGAAAATCTAATAAAAGAAACATTACCAAGCGGGGATGAGCATGTCCAAGAAGAAAGACGATTGTTTTATGTAGGTATGACTAGAGCAAAAAAATATTTATATATGACTTACGCAAAAAATTACGGTGGTAAAAGAGATAAAAAGCCTAGCGGATATTTGAATGAGACCGGAATAGATATTGGTTATCCTGAATTTAAAAATACTACCAGTCAACAAACACTATTCGGAATAGACACTGCATTCAGGGATCCGGTGATGAAAAAAGTTGACTTCACGCCAACATATTTAAGTTTTTCACAAATAGAATCGTTCAAAACATGTCCACTGCAATACAAATACAGATATATACTAAGCGTACCCACTGCGCCTAGCCACGCGCTAAGTTACGGGATTACAATTCATGACACACTTAGAGACTTCCATCAAAAACTTTTATTTGGAAAACTATCTCTTGAAGAAATGCTAAGTATATATGAAAAAAATTGGCAGCCATTAGGATATATAGATGAAAAACACAGAAATCTCCGCTTCGAGGAAGGCAAAAGATTAGTAAGAGAATACTATGAAAAGCACAAAGACGAAAAGGAAAAGCCACTTGCACTTGAAAGAGCATTTAACATAAAACTTGCGGGGATTAGATTTTACGGAAGGATTGATCGCATTGATAAAGAGGAAGACGGCGTAGAGATTATTGACTATAAAACCGGGCAAACCAAAACTCAAAAAGAAGTAGATACAGATGATCAGGTTGCTTTTTATGCCATTGCCGCCAAAGAAGCTATGGGTATGAATCCTAAAAAACTAACTTATTATTTTTTAGAAAGCGGAGAAAAAATTTCAACTACGAGAACTTTAGAACAATTAGAAGAAAAAAAGGAAGATGTGGCAGGAGTAATTGACGAAATAAAAAAAGGGAAATTTGAAGCTAAATCAGGGATGCATTGTAATTGGTGCGATTATAAAGATATCTGCCCTTTTGCATTTAAAAACTAATTCTCATAACGGCAATGTCATCAATTTAGAAAGAATCTTTAGAAAATTGCTGCGATATTTAATATATGGCGGCGGAAACCTAACTAATTCTCCTCCAAATTTTTCTTTAAAATGAGAAAATCCTCCCCAGTCAGACGTAAACTTTGGAAATCTGGGGTCATCTATGCCTTCTAGATCTAAATATAAATATTTTATGTCTTTAAAATAAAGTATTGATTCCCACAGTAAATCATAGCCCCAAAGACCCTTTCTTCCTGCTTTTGTTGTCCCGCCCATTATAAACGTAATTGTTTTATTTTCCGCAAGAAAAAATTTAGACCCCATCAATTTGTTTTTTTGATCCCGTACCTCGGCAACAAAACATTGATCTTTATAAATTTCCGCGAGTTTATAAATATCTTCAATGGGCTGTACGTAAAATTTCTTTAATTTTCTCGTTTCAGTAAGTACTTTGTAAAATTGAGTCATTTGTGCTTTTCTTGGGGCGGGCGTAATTGATACGCTACTGCCTTCTCGTTTTGCGCGTTTAATTTTATATTTGCCGCTACGAGAAACATCAGCCCATAAAGATTCTTTGCTTTTCTTTAAATCTATTACAAGAGTTGAGGGCGGGCATAATGGGTGATAACTGCGAACAAAGCCATTGTCCTTTAAGATGGGTTCATGCTCCTTTGAAAATGCCTCCATTTTTATAAATTGCGTGTTGTATTTTTCACAAAGTTGTTCAATTTCTTCCAAATCTTTTTCACTAAAATTTTTTGGCCGTTGAATTTTAGTTACATAACCCATGAATGTCTTCATAAAAGCAACTTTGGTACCATTGCTAGTGGTTTCGTGCTCCCATCCAAGAAAATGCAAATATTTAAACCAATTGTCTGATTGCTTTAGGCTGTCCAGATTCATTTAATAAGCCCCCATTCAAGTAAATTCCAGCGAATTTTGTTTAAAATTACAAATAAAAAATATACAGGTTTGTTTATTATTAAATCGTAAGAATCAAGATAACGAACATGCACACCACCGAATTTTAATTTGAAATTTGTAAATCCAAAATAAGAGTCATTCGTATCTTCAGGATTTTCAGCAGCACCCCACATATCAAAAATATTGCACCCTTTTTCTTTTCCGAACCTAATTACTTCCCACCCAAGTGCGTTACTTGCTTGTAGATTTCTTTGATTTGTAGAAGAACCACCATACGGATAATAAAGGACATCTTCATAAATAAAAATCATCCATGATGCCAAAACCTCTTCATCTTTTTTAGCACTAAGAATGTAGCAAATATTTTTCTCTCCTAAAACCCTCCAAATCTGGCGATAATACTCTTTAGGTCTAATAAAATATTTTTGACGGTGTGCTGTCTGCCGGAACAAACTAAAAAAGTCCTCAAAATCATGGTCGGTTTCTGCAACATAAACTTGTACTCCATTTTTAGACGCATATCGTGTGTTATATCTGTGTTTGGGAACCATTCCTTCAAAAAGTTCTTTTTCACTTTTGGAAATATCCAACATTACATTTGCTTTTGCAAACTCAGAACGAGTAGATTTTTTACAATACTTCTGTAATATCTTTTCTGCTGATTTCTCCTTTTCTGAACCTCTCAATATATTGGGAACATCAAATGTCAGCCCTACGCAGTTATTTACTTTTAACGATGCTTTAAGCTTTTCAAAATCTATCTCTAAAGGATTTACACGAGGACAATAGGCATAATAATAAGGAAGACCAGGAATTTTATGTTTTGTATAAATAACACCCGCATCTTCTACAACCAAAGCCCCGTAGGCCCTTTTGGCTTCTGCCCATTCTTTAGTTTGTACAATATGTCTTGCCATAGAAAGAGTATAAGACTTTTTCACTGTTACATCAAGGTAAAACGGTAAATTTATAAACAAAACGCTTTACCGGTATACAATACTTATGTTAATTTATCTAGGTATTATGAATCCAAAAGAACTAATAGCAGGAACAATAATTATTGCAATACTCATACTCGGCTTTTATTTTATTTTGAAAAGTAGATCAACCGGTAAAACAACGGTAGAAGGAGAAGAGGCTATGCTGCAAACACCACAGGAAACTATTGATAATGCGGGTTTCGAGAAAAGGGCACAAGATACAAGTACTCCGCCTGCACAAGCTCAAAAGCAACAACCCACACAGAAAAACCCGGCTAATCAGCCAAAGAATGCTGTGGTTATTGAAAAACCTGAAATGCAGCTTAGAAAAAATACAGATTATAAAGCTGTATTAACAACGTCAATGGGTGTCATAAAAATTGACCTCTTTGAAAAGTTATCCCCCTGGACGGTGAACAATTTTGTATACCTTGCGAAAAAAGGCTTTTATAACGGTACTATATTTCACAGGGTAATAAATGACTTTATGATTCAGGGCGGTGATCCAACCGGTACAGGTATGGGGGGACCGGGTTACAGTTTTGATGATGAAATAAACGAGGAAAAACTTGTTAAAGGTTCTTTTGCAATGGCAAATTCCGGAAAAGATACAAACGGCAGCCAGTTTTTTATTGTCACAAAGAAGAACACACCCTGGCTTGATAGAAAGCATACAAATTTCGGTATGGTTTATGAAGGACTTGATGTAGCCGATGAAATTCAAAAAGTTCAGACGGATCAGAATGACAAACCTTTAAAACCGGTAACTTTAATCAGCGTGGAAATCTTAGAAGAAAAAGTTCAAGAAGAAAAATAATTAAAGAGTTTTATCCACTCATCAATTGTCAAATGCTGCGGTCTTAATGTAGAGTCAATTTCCAATTTTTCCATGGTTTCTTTTCCAAAAACTTTGTGGAGCATTTTTCTTGGTGTAGCAAATCCCTTGTGTAAAAAACCTTCATATTTTTTTTGCAATTCATAAGGGATCGAAGGATTTTCCAGCTTTGTCATTTTTATAATTGCACTGTCAACTTCGGGAACAGGCTCAAAACTTTCTTTGGGAACATAGCTAACAAGATCAACCGTGTAAAAAGAATTTACAAATACTGATAAATAAGAACCATCCGGAGCTAAACTTACAAGCTTGTCCGCAACTTCTTTTTGTACCATAAGAACAGCGCAGTCAATAGCACCGTTGTGTTTTACAATCTCATGAACTATAGGAGAAGTTATGTAGTAAGGTATAGACCCAATTACTTTGAAACTTCTTTGTATATGATACTCAGGCAGCCAGTTTAAAATATTGGCATTTATAACTTCAAAATTCTCGTAACGAGAATACTTATCTTTAAGTTTGGGAATAAAGCGCTCGTCAATTTCAATCGCTTTTATTTCTGCGCCGGTCTCTGCTAAGTTCGTGGTTAGTGCACCTAAACCGGGCCCGATTTCAATAATAAGGTCGGATTTTTTTGGATCTAAAGTAGCGAGCATTTTATTAACTGCTGAAACATCCACTAGAAAGTTTTGACCGTAGTTTTTTATTGGTTTAAGCATAAGTATCTTACTCTTTAAGTATTTTACACAAAAAGAAATGTTTATGATATAAAACACGCCTGCATTCTTGTTGATAACGGCATTTGGGTCTTGGTAAGAATCTAAAAATAAATAATGCCTTTTGAATTTATTGAAAACCCATAATACATAAAAATGAACTACCGGTAGCTTACGCAACCGGTTTCCTAAGCCAATTCAAGCT
>CAZPYT010000027.1:0-5628 GCA_964590955.1 uncultured Candidatus Saccharibacteria bacterium
AAGGCTTGCGCCAACAGATTTACAGTCTGCTCCATTTGGCCACTTTGGTATCTCGGCACGTCAAATCATTATATTACATGGAGCCAAAGGTGGGATTTGAACCCACGACCTTTCCCTTACAAAGGGATTGCTCTGCCGCTGAGCTACTTTGGCACTTTATTTCCACAATCAATACGACGTGTATATGAATAATCATTATTATTATTGATTGCAAAGAGCCCTAGAATTGTATCACGATGTTTTAATGATTTCACTACAAAAATAATGGCGATTTATTCGAATAATATTATTCGTGTTCAACCTCAATCTTTGTTGGTTGTGTTGAAGGTGTTGTGTCGGAGGACACTTTTTTCTCAAGGTTTGAAATATTGGTTGCTTCACGTTTTTCTAAGCGCTCGATTCTTTGCTCCCATTTCTTCTCGGATGTGTGGAGCAAAGAGATCATAAGAAACGTCAAAATAGTCGTAGTTGTGTTGATCATCAACTGCCATGTATCTCCAAATCCTACAAAAAATCCGCTTATAAACCATGTAAGCACTATACTTACTGAAAAAGCAAACCAATAAGGTGATCCTACTATGTTATCAAAATACTCGGCAAATTTTGAGAATTGCTTTTCTAATTTAGGCTTTTTAGTAAAAGGTTCTTGCATATGCTAATGGTAACTTTGAACTTGACTAAGTGTCAACCTGCCAAACAGTTAATTTAATAAATACTTGTAAAACATCCCTGAAAATGCTTTAATCCATTCTGCTATGTCTAGAATTTGCGATATATGTGAAAAAGGATATTTAAAAGGAAATCTAGTCCCCAGAGGGATTGGTAATCGTGTTACCAACAGGGCAATCAAGAAACAAAAGCCAAATCTGCGACGCAAAAAAATTACTATACAAGGTACAACTGTGACAGCGAATATTTGTGCATCATGCTTAAAACGCCTGAAAATGGAAGCACATAGAGAAGAAGAGCACGTAGCTGCTGAAAATCAGTAAGGTCTCGTTAGTTTAGATAGCCGTTACAGAAACTTTCCCATTCAGTAATCTTTTTACCTTCAACTTGGAGTTTTTTGATGTGTAATATTTTGTTATCTTCAGACAGTTCTGCTTCATATATTTTAATTCTTAAATCTTTGTTTATTTCAGGTTTTACTTTGAGATTAAGCGCAATTGCCATTTCCCCTAAAATTGTCCATGAAATCGGCCAGGGATAATATGCTCTTATACCTTTTTCTATTGAGCTTATATCTACGGACCAGTCAATTTTTGCATCATTTTTATCAATAAGTGTTGATTTGGGATAAGTTTTAGAATAGCAATATGTTGCTAAGCTATTTTCTTGAGGAATTGCTGCCAATTTGCCGCTTAGAAATTCATCCAGTACTAAATTTACTTTTTCTGCAGCTAGTGCAAATAGTGTTCTGTTTAAGCTTTCGGTTGTTTCTTTGCCACTTAAATGAATCTCGAATTGGGCAATGATTGGCCCGGTATCCATTCCTTTATTCATAATATAGAAAGTAACCCCGGTTTTGCCAAACCCATTTAAAATAGCATGTGGAACCGGTGATGCGCCTCGTAAAAGGGGCAGCAGCGAAAAATGGATATTGATGATTTTATTAGGTATGCAATTTATTATCTTTTCAGGCACAATAAAACTAAAATCAGCCATGACGCCTACATTTATTTTGTGCTTTATCAGCTCGTTAATTACTAAATCAGTTTTATCGGATATTTTATCAATTTCCAAATAGGGCACATTGTGGCTTTTTGCCCATATTTTTACGCCTGTTTCTCTATTTTCATGTTTTCTGCCCACAATTGTGTCTGCTTTTGTAACACACAATTTTACATTACTTCCAAGCGCATCTAATATTGGCTGAGATTTATCTGAAGTTCCAAAAAAAGCTATGTTCATATTTTTTTATGTGCTTCTTCAACCATTTTATCGAATTCTTGTTCCGATATAGTATCTCCTTTAAGTCGATTTTTATCTGTAAACAAGATCCCATCCAAATGGTCGATTTCATGTTGAATTACTCTGGCAAAAAAGCCTGAAGCATTAATTATTCTTTTCTCTCCAAACTCATTATAAGCTTCTACTCTTATTTTTTTTGATCTCTCAACTTTACCCAGAGTATTTGGTATACTCAGACAGCCTTCCCAGTTAGTCTCTTTTTCCCTTGAATACTTTTTAATCTCAGGATTTATTAGCACGTACTCTCCTAGGATGCTATCACTGTCCGGGCCGGTGTGCTCGCCGAATTTATATACAATACACACTCTTTCTAGCACGCCCACCTGCGGTGCTGATAACCCAGCGCCGGGAGGATTCTTTGCGTTCTTGAGTGTATCAGATAAATTTTGCACTAACTTTTTAGTTTTATCGTCAAAAGCCGTGATTGGCTCACATACTTTGTGCAGGACAGTATTAGGTTCTATTACAATAGGCACAACAGACATGAGCGTATTATAACACTATCAACTTTCAACTAGATATCTCCAATCAATATTGGTAAACTCACCTTGCCATGCTAAATAAACTATTAGGTTATTTCTCACATGATATTGGCATAGACCTTGGAACTGCAAATACCTTGGTTTATGTAAAAGGAAAAGGCATTACTATAAGGGAGCCTAGTGTTGTAGCTATTCATAAAAAAACAAAAGAAGTATTGGCAGTTGGAAGTGAAGCAAAGAAAATGTTAGGAAAAACACCTCAGACTATTCAGGCGATCCGTCCGTTACGAGATGGTGTAATATCAGATTTTTATGTAACCGAAAAAATGATTCAGCACTTTATAAAAAGCGTGCATAGCTATCCTTCTAAATTACCAAAAATTCCAAGACCAAGAATAGTTATCGGAGTTCCTTCAGGTGTAACTTCTGTAGAAAGAAAAGCAGTAGAAGATGCTGCCAAAAATGCAGGAGCCCGTTCAGTATTTTTGATAGATGAGCCCATGGCGGCGGCAATCGGTTCAGGTTTACAAGTTAATGATGCTAAAGGCACGATGATTGTTGATATGGGGGGCGGTACCAGCGAAATTGCAGTTATTTCTCTTGGTGGTTTAGTAGTAAATAAATCCTTAAGAATTGCCGGGGATGAAATGGATGAAGCAGTAGTTGCTTATGCCAAGCGTGCCTATAATTTATTATTGGGTGAGCGCACGGCTGAAGATATAAAATGCCAAATTGGCAATGCCATAGAATTCAACAAAGAAAACGATTTTAGTGCCATAATGCGCGGTCGTGACTTAAAAACCGGCTTACCCAGATCGGTTAAAGTATCTCCGGCAGAAATCAGAGAAGCATTGCATCAACCGGTCTATGAGATTATTGACGGTATGAAAGATGCAATAGAAGAAACTCCGGCAGAACTAATGTCCGATATTGTAAAAGATGGAATTACTTTGGCAGGAGGTACAGCGCTACTGCGAGGTCTTGATAAACTTATGGCATACGAATTAAAGGTACCGGTGCATGTATCCAAAGACCCGTTGACTTGTGTTGTTAGAGGGTGCGGATTACTGTTGGATGATTTAGACTTGCTTGAACGCGTAAGACTTAGATAGATATTTTACTTTGACACGTTTTTTAATGTTGACTTTGCTATAATTACAGCCAACTAAAACTTTTTGTAAAAGGAGTGACTCCATGTCCAATAATATCGCATTAGTTGTAGTGATTATTGTTGCCCTGTTAGTGGTTGCCGTATTATATTTTTTGTTTCGACCCAAGCGGGCAAAATTTGTTGGTTTTATCCACATTAACATTGTCCAAAATGTAAAAATATCCGAGTTTGAGCCCTACGGGTATACAGGGTTGCTGACTTTTTCGGTTTGGGAATGGAAAGGGGAGTACTTCCTTTCTCCTGGTTATAGATGCAGAGACCGTAAACGTATGGGTATTGCCTGTTCCTATATATCAAGCTATAACGATATATTGAGATTACTCGAGCATGAACAGCCCGTATTGCCGATAAAACTACTAATAAGTATAACAAGACTGTGCGTTAGGTATAGGTATACTTTTGATCGTACTATTGCTTCTATGCAGTTATTAATGCCCGGCCACATTGTTTGGGCGTATACTGTTCAGTCTATGTGAGAAAAAAAGCCGTGTTTTTTTTTTGATGAAAAGCACGGCTTATCGCATAAGTTTTATTTTACAAGTAAATTACTATATAATCCTCTTAAATCCAATCCATTGAAAGGAGAATGCGGATGTCCAAATTGATGTTATTGGTGCTCATCGTAGCAGTGATAATTTTGCTAAAATTGATTACACTGTTGATTGCCCGGTTGCTCGATAAAAGACCTAAATTTTATGGTGTCATTGCCGTCTTTTCTGGAGCATCTCTCTATGCAGGCTGCAGGAATGGTAAATCATGTTACATAGTCTGGTCGATAAACGGTGTGTTGCAATTAACCGCCGGTTATATAACAAAAGATGGTGTGCGGGTCATGTCGAATACAACCGACATTCCGGTCAAAAAGCAAATTTCCGAAAATATCAAGGATTACCCGCCATACAAACCCGGTAAGAGCTTGTTTCTTTTTGAGGATTTGAGCAACATTGGATATGCTGAAGTGCTTTCCCCCGATAAACTCGCCTCAGACCGTTATTGTTGGTTATATCGAAATGGAGGATGATATGCGCCTGGATCTTGTAGGTTTAGTTCTTCTTTTGTTTTTGATTGTATTCATGATTCTAAATGAGCTGAAAAAGCCCTATGTTTTCAAAGGAATCATGTTTTACAATACCGGGAAGGTTCAAGGGTTCTATTTTGCATGGGAGAGAGATGGGGTTACATTTTTATCCACTGCATACTTAAGTGTGCATCAAAATAATGAGAGTGAATTCGTAACAGTTTATGCCATCCCTTTACCAAGACTCGACCCAATTTTGTGTCAAGCGTCAGGATTGTTGAGTAGCAAAAAGCCTTACAAGCCATATAAGGTTTGCACATATACTCTTAAACAGCTGTTAAGGGATAAAAATTACGTATTAACTGCTGAGCCGACACGAGCACCTTATATACAATGGTATCTGAAAATATAATATTAGCACCCGCATTCTGAGAAATTAAAAATGCAGAAACGCGGGTGCTTCCATCCCGTTAAATTTATAATCTTCTGATAAAATAGAGTCGTGCGTACAATAATCATCACATTTGTTATCTTAATATTCGGTCTTTTAGAGTTACTTAATCCCGCAAGAACTATATTTCAAAATATTACATCACCTATTCAATTCGGTTTTAGAAGATCAGCAATTAGTTTAAAAAACTACACGAGACTTTTTCATGATCTCAATACAATAAGAGAAGAAAACCTTCAATTGGCTCGAGATAATCAAGACCTACGCGGTATTATCCTTGAATTGAAACAAGCTGAAGAAGAAAATCAAATTCTTAGGAATCAGCTTAAGTTAGCAAATGAAGGTACGTTTTCAAGAGAACTTCTGATGACCTCTGTATTGGGAAATTCAGAAGATCTCACAAATACCAGTATCGTTTTAGACAAAGGGTCACGTCATGGAATTCAGGTGGGGGATAACATAGTTTTAGGTAATTTCTTAATAGGCTCAGTTTCACAAACTACAAAAGAGCGTAGTATTGTTTTGCTTACAGTTG
>CAZPYT010000027.1:5638-12968 GCA_964590955.1 uncultured Candidatus Saccharibacteria bacterium
TGCGCCGGAAGTATCCATGACTGTTGAGAACAGCAATAACGATGCTCATGCAGAAGCCCTTGCATCCGGTGATTTGGGGACTTCCATAAAAATCACAAGACTACTTCCTTCAGACCCAATCAAAAAAGATGACGTTTTTATTACCACAGGAAAAGACGGAAAGTTCATACCGGGTTTGGGAGTAGGACGTGTGATAGAAATATCTTCTCAGTCTGCAGATCCCTTAAAAACTGCTTATCTTGAACCTATGGTTGATTTTACAAAGTTAGAAAAGGTCTTTGTGGTGTTAACAAAATGAGAAAATATATTGTTTTACTTATTGTCAATTTTATATTACTAATATTCCAAAGCTCTTTATTATTAGAAATTTTTGGCGCAGAACTAAATCCGAATATTTTGTTTGCACTGGCATTTTCTCTCATTTTACTTGATGAGCATGAATTGGCCGTACTCAGCGGATTTATTGCAGGCTTATTACTTGATCTTAATAGTAACCATATTATTGGCACTTCACTCTTATTTGTGATTATTATGATTTACATCACAATATTATTTAAAAAAACTTTCATTCGAGGGTGGTTGTTCCAACTAATTCTGCTGTTTTTATGCGTTTTATTCTATAAATTTATCTTTTCACTAAATCTTTTTGTTCTTACGGCGCCTGTTTTTTATAGCGGAATTTTAACAATCCTAATCTCAATAGCATTCTATTTTGTAATTTTACGCTACCAAAGAAAATTCCTTAGTATTGAATTTAGAATAAAAGCTTAAAATGAGTCTTTCACTGCTTGAGGAAATTCATAAAGCCACACCAAAAAGACGATATAAACACTCGCATAAATATGATCAGCCAATAAGGAGTTATGATTCCAGCTTATCCATGCATTGGCGCATCATTATTGCAGTTTTGTTACTTGGTTTAATATATTTTGTTTTTTTGGCAAGAGTTATTAGCATGCAGATTAGTCAGCGGGAAAAATACGTCACTCTTGCAGATCAGAATCGCATTAGAGAGTTTTCTATTTTGGCCGGTAGGGGTCTTATATATGATCGTAGCGGCGAAGTAATTGTACAAAATAAACCAAGCTTCAGCATTGAGCTAAATACACTGATCTGCGGTGACCCTGCTTTAGACAAGACTTGTATCGATGTAGTTGATGAAGTTCAAAAATACTTATATTTATCAGATATTGAACGAATATTTTTAGAAATCGATGCCCGACATACAAATGTTTTGTTAGCTACTGGAGTAGAGAAAGAAGAGATACTTTCTCTCGAAGCAAACATTTCAGACATGCCCGGAGTTTCAGTAGAAACCGCACCATCGAGAAACTATCTTTACGCAGACGCTTTTGCGCATCTAATAGGTTATACAGGTTTAGCGGACACACTCACTCCCAAAATTATTGGTAAATCAGGAATAGAACAATATTACGATCCATATTTGGCAGGTGTACCCGGAGCAAAAGTAGTTCAGGTAGATTCAGCCGGTACTCGCTACTCTCTCATCAACTATGAAAACGCATTACCGGGTAAAAATGTTGATCTGTTTGTAGATATTGGTTTACAGAACAAAGCATACGAATTACTAAAAAACAAATTCGACGATCCTAAGAGCAATCTGACCGGCGGAGCTATAGTTGCGCAAGATCCGTATGACGGCTCAATTCTTGCTTTAGTCAGCTACCCCTCATTTGATCCAAATAAGCTATCAGGAGGAATTGCTAAAGATGAGTTAAAACAACTTAATGAAAACCCATATTACCCATTTTTTAATAGAGCTATATCTGCTGCGTATCCTCCGGGATCTACTTTCAAATTAGTCACCGCTTCAGCAATACTTCTAAACAAAATTGCTACAGCAGCAACCACCATAATAGATAAAGGCTTTATACAAGTAGGGAGTTTTATATTTAGAAACTGGAACACCGGCGGACACGGAGAAGTAAATCTAGCTAGAGCGTTACAAGTTAGTAATGATACATACTTCTATATTATGGGGGGCGGTTATGGGGGTGTCGGTGGCCTAGGCAGAGAAAAACTTAGTAAAATGGCAAAACTATTTGGATTTGGTTCAAAGACAGGCGTTGATATTAACGGAGAGATATCAGGTTTCATGCCTGATGGAACAGAACGCGCCTGGTATTTAGGCGATGATTACATTAGTGCCATAGGCCAGGGAGACATTTTGTCCACGCCGTTACAAGTCAATAATATGATGACGTATTTTGCAAATGGAGGATATTTATATAAGCCAAGAATAGTGAAAAGTATTGATGGGGTTGGGGAGTCCTCATTAGAGATACTGCAACAAAAGCTAATAAGTACAGATGATTACGACTTAATTAGATATGGTGCCCATCTTGCAGTTAATCCCGGTGGGACTGCCTATCCTCTTTACGACTTTCCGCAGAAGTCAAATATTGAGCTTGCGGGAAAAACAGGAACCTCTGAGTATATTGCTGCTGACGGTACTGATAAAACCCACGCATGGTTTACAGTATTTGCACCTTATTATGAAGATTACGATCAGCAGATTAGAGTTAACCCGCTGACAGAAAAACCGATTACGATAACTGTATTTTTAGAGGGTGGCGGTGGCGGTTCAGATGATGCGGCACCTTTGGCTAGAGAAATGTTGGACTTTTGGTATGAACTAGAAAAGAAGGATACGACTGTAAACTAGATGACGTATCCTTCTATGCGTTACACTCTTGCATAAAAAAGCGGACCACGACCGATTTTGTGCTGCTCTTCCAATCTTTTCAGAGCATATAAAATTTCAACAGAATCGGGTTTGAATCTCAGCAGTTTTTCAGATGAAATTTTTTCAATGATTTGATTTGCATCCAGAAATGTCTGCGGTGGTGTCCGTTGTAATGCTGTTAAAATTGCATGATCGATTTTTTCATTGCGAGTTTGAGTTTTTGCCATAGTTTCTCCTTATGTTAATTAGAATATAATTGTTTAAAGCTGAAAAGTAAATAAAAAAGGAAGCGCGCAGTTATAAACTAGCAACACTTCCTTTCACCGATTTTCATTGTCCGGGCTATTGCTTTTGTATTTTTGAGCGGTTTCAACGGCAAAATAATCGATTCAATCATTTTTCCATAGGTAATAACCATTAACTCTGGAAAAAGGGGACTTTGGCTGACAACACGTTGCATTTGTCTATAGATCAATCTATTGTTTTTTACTGGCAGTCTTACATTAAATTTAATGTTATTAATCCATAGATCAAACACAAAAATTGTCTCATTGTCTTTTTTCGTGATACTTACATTTTCAGGCACTAGTCTTTTAGCCATCGAACCATCTCCTTTCTGAAAATTCTAATATTTGTAGAATCTTCGATCTGTTATTCCGGCAAAAATTGTGACAAATTAAAATCGTGCTCAATGATATCAAGAAACTAAAAAATCTGCCAGAACAGCTGAATATTGTTGGAAAATTAACTGAGGCTGACGAAAAAAATATAGTAGTGATTGGCACTCGTACAATGAGTGACTATGGAAAAAACGTAATAAATTACATCGTGCCAAAATTAGTTAAGCAAGGTTATACCATTACCTCCGGATTGGCATTAGGCTGTGATTCATATGCAATGCATGTGGCCCTTAAATGCGGAGGACGTGTTATCGGGGTTTTAGGGTATGGTTTGAATAGGATTAGTCACGACTACAACTATGATTTTATAAACAAAGTTATTCATCATCCAAATGGTGTAGTAATTTCGCCTTTTCTACGAAGCACGGTTCCACAAAAATTTACATTCATATACCGAAACAGTATAATGGCTGCAATCGGAAACGCGATTGTTGTTATTGAAGCTAAGCAAAGAAGTGGGGTTTACTACACAGTTAATGCTGCCTTGGACTTGGGAAAAGAAATTTATGCAGTACCTGGAAGTATTTTTAGCATTAATTCAGTGGGGACTAATTATTTAATAAGAAGTGGGGCTACAGACATAAATTCGCTCATAGATCATACGGAGGCTTAACATGCGCAGATTATACAGACTTATATTTTGGGGAATTACTTTTTCGGTAATTTTCTTTATCTTTTCATCAGATTTTTATGAAAAGCTAATCTTAGGTAGTATTTTCATTACAGCAGGAATATTAGGTTTAAGAGCGATATACACAGCAAAAACGCCTGTAAAAAAAGCTGACTAATCCAAGAGAAAAGTCAGTTTTTTCTTGCCAAAACAGATGACCTATAGTATAATATGGGTATCAAATCACAAAGGAGAAGAAGATGAAAGCGCAAAAAATTTTCACGTTTATTATGGTATTGATCGTTGTTGGTGGAGTCCTTCTTATCGCAAATATTGAGAAGGCACCTCAGGTGGCAGTCGAAGTGGGGGATAAGGTTAGTGCCTTGAGCGAAGACGATGCGCCCTACATCGACCAGGCTGCCTCAGCTGAGCTTGATGCTGATCCTGCCACCATTTTCCAGGGGGTTATTGGATTAGCATTGCTTGGGGGCATTATAGCAATGTTGTCGATGTTCAATTACCTTCGCAAAGGCAAATAGCGCACCCGAACCCGATCCGGATTTGACATAATTCCAACACATATCTTTTGTGTTTGGTTGTCAGTCTTGATCGGGTTCTTCGTTTTTCAAGACATTTTTATTCGAAAAAACTTTCATAATTACTACTTTTTTGACAACACCCCTTATATTTGTATATCCTTTGGTTTGTGAAACTCGTTATCGTTGAATCGCCCACGAAGGCGAAAACATTAAAATCTATACTTGATAAAAACTATGAAATTAAGGCTTCGTATGGACATATTCGCGACCTTCCGAAAAGCGGTTTGGGTGTGGATGTTGAGCATAATTTTGAGCCTGAATATACGGTTGCCGCTAAGGCTAAAAAGCACTTAAATGACCTGAAAAAGGGTTTGGATGATTATGATTCTGTTATTTTGGCAACTGACCCTGATCGTGAGGGTGAAGCTATTGCCTGGCATTTGCAGGTGCTTTTAACTCCTAAAACAAAGAAAAACCAGCGTACTTTTGAGCGTATTGTGTTTCACGAACTAACTAAACAGGCTATTTCAGATGCTTTTAAACACCCCTCAACGCTTAATATGGACCTTGTGGACGCTCAACAGGCGCGCAGGGTACTTGATAGGCTTGTAGGTTACAAATTATCGCCTCTATTGTGGAAGAAGGTTAGGTTTGGACTTTCTGCAGGTCGTGTCCAAAGTGTGGCTGTAAGGCTTGTTGTTGAGCGCGAGCGCGAACGTGACGCGTTTAAACCTGTTGAATATTGGGATATTGACGGGTTGTTTTTAACTTCCAAAAAAGATGAAATTACTGCGGCATTAACAAAAAAGGCAGGTAAAAAACTTGAAGTTGGAAGTGAAAAACAAGCAAAAGAAATTGAAACTGAGCTTAATTCAGACACTTTTAGTGTCAAAGAGGTAAAAAAGTCAGAAAAGAAGCGAAATCCATATGCACCTTTTAAAACTTCGACTTTGCAGCAGGCAGCGGCTAATGTTTATGGTATGGCCGCCAGAAGCACCATGTCTGCCGCACAGAAACTTTTTGAAAAAGGACAGATAACTTACCACAGAACAGACTCTTTATCGCTCTCAGACTCGTTTGTAAAAACACTACGCTCGTATATAAAAAGTGAATTAGGAGCAAAATATTTACCCGAAAAAGGCGTGTTTTATAAAACTAATTCTAAAAATGCACAAGAAGCTCATGAGGCTATTCGACCGACAGATCTAACACTTCATCCGTCAAGAATCAAAAGTGCAGATGAGAAGAAAATTTATACTTTGATATATAAAAGAACAGTTGAATGTCAGATGCAGCCGGCGGTTTATGATCAGACGAGTGTTGTGATTGAATCCGGTAAAAAATATGAATTTAGAGCAAGCGGTTCGGTTGTTAAGTTTGACGGATGGCTGAAAGTTGCGGATTTTTTGGGATTTTCAGATGAGAATAATGGCATGAATGTTTTGCCTGAAGTAAAAGAAGGGGAGAGTGTTGATTTGAAAAAACTAAATATGGCGCAGAAATTCACACAGCCGCCTGCCAGATATAATGACGCATCTTTAATAAAACAATTAGAAGAAATGGGTATTGGTAGACCCTCAACATACGCTCCAACAATTTCCACAATTCTGGCAAGAAAATATGTCAGGCGTGAAGGCAGAACTTTTGTGCCGGAGGATGTTGCTTATGTTGTCACTGATTTATTTGTTGAGCATTTTCCAAACATAGTTGATTACCAGTTTACGGCGGATTTTGAAGAAGATTTAGATGAAATTGCGAATAATCATAGAAACTGGGTGGAATTGATCAGATCGTTTTATGAGCCGTTTGAGAAAGTTTTAGAGAAAAAGGACAAAGAGTTGAGTAAACGTGACGTTACAAATCTTGGTGAAAGTGACGAAAAGTGCCCTGAGTGTGGAAAAGCCTTGGTGTTTAAGTTAGGCAAATACGGCAAGTTTTTGAGTTGTTCAGGTTATCCTGACTGTGAGTACGCCAAACCCTTAGAAGAAAATAAAGTCTTTGATGATGAAGGTAAAGAGATTACAGATTTTGGAAAATGCCCCAATTGCGAAGAAGGTCATTTTATATTAAAAACCGGCAGATTTGGAAAATTTTTAGCCTGCAGTAACTATCCGAAATGTAAAACTACAAAACCATTTTTAGAGAAGATTGGTGTGAAATGCCCCAAATGTGAAGGCGGCGATGTGGTTGTGAAAAAGGCAAAGGGTAGAGTTTTTTACGGCTGCAGTAATTATCCTGATTGTGATTACAGCTCGTGGAAGAAGCCGGCTGGCGGTGATGCGCAGAAAGAAGATCCTCAAGATTAAAAACTTAGCCTAATTTGTTTGTTATATTTTCATGTTATTATCATAATATATGGATGATGAACCTGTTGTTAATCAAACTGAAGTTGAAAATAGCCAAGAGGACAAGTTGCCAAAAAAAGTGTTTGTTGAGAGATTAATAGTACTATTTTTTGGTTTATTAATAGTTGTATATATCTCATCTAATTACCGTTACATAAATTATTGGATAACAACTCAGTTTCTAATTTATTATCGTGCTGCTAATGCGGATAAGTATATGACTCAACAACTTGAGCGCGATGAGCTAATACGTGAGAATAATAGAAAAAATGCACAAGCTGTACAAGACAGAAATCAGCAAGAACTTAATGAATGTTTATATTCATCACCATACATTAATAAAACCGACTTATCTTCATCAGAGGAAATTACATTAAATAAAGCCCAGGATATATTTTCATAAATTCCTAACTTGAAACCACCTGCGTAAGCTGGTGGAGGAAGTAAAC
>CAZPYT010000028.1:0-12539 GCA_964590955.1 uncultured Candidatus Saccharibacteria bacterium
TGCAGGTTCCAAATTGCCCAAATTGTGGAAGATATTTGATTTTACGCGAAGGAAAGTATGGAAAATTTTATGGCTGTACCGGATACCCTACATGCCATTACACAATGAGGTACAAATAAATGGAGATACTATGGTTTATTGTTGTCGGAGTAATAATATATGCTGTTGGGGCTGTATATTCATACTTCAATGATCGCACTAGTCAATATACAAAAAGAGGTAAAGAATTAGACGTATTAAACCAAGAATTACAAAAAAGAATAGATACAGCTAATAAAACAATTGAAGATATCCATACCCTGAGTAAACAATATTCAGAAGGATTTCCACTTTTAGCAGACGCTTACGCACAGTACCTTGCTCTGTATGATGGAAAATTTGCGAGGTATCTAGAAACAAAGAGCCACCCTGCACAAAAGTCTGCTGATCTTGTAAGACAGTTATCTAAACAAAAAACTGAAGCAGTCAAAGAGGCTAAGATATCAGAATTTATAAATAAGTATTATGAGACATTAGCACCATTCTTACTTGAGGCTAAAGGTGAATTATTAGAAGAACTAGAAGCAAGAAAAGTTTTGCAAGAATACTCAGATGAGGAAAAGCAGGATCCAATAATAAAATATGTTACAAAAGATGAATATAGAAAACTTAATAAAACCGAACGTAATCAATTAGCATTAGACCGGTATTGGGAAAGACGTAAGAGTAAAGGTGCGATAGGTTTTCTTTATGAAAGATATATTGGATACCTGTTTGAGACAGATGGCTACCAAGTGGAATTTCATGGGATTTTTAAGGGTTTTGAAGATTTAGGTAGGGATTTAATAGCAAAAAAAGGTAATGAAATTGTAGTTATTCAATGCAAGAATTGGTCACAATTTAAAACCATATATGAAAACCATGTGTTTCAATTTTTTGGAACGGTGTATAGATATAAATTGGATTATCCAACTAATAAGGTTATAGCTTCTTTTTTTACTTCAACAGAATTATCTCCTCTCGCAAGAGCATTTTCAAAAGATTTGGGTATTGAGTTAGTTGAAAACTTTAAACTTCAGCGATACCCATGTATCAAATGCAATATTGGCAAAGATGGAGAAAAGATTTACCACCTACCTATGGATCAGCAGTATGACACCACAATTATTGAAAAGGGTAAAGGCGAGTTTTACGCAAATACTGTAGAAGAAGCGGAGAAACATGGATTCAGGCGAGCATTCAGATGGCACCCTGAACAAGCTAGTTAAATCCCATTAATACAACCAATTAATTGATAGCATTCCTAGAGAAATATATATAAGCGTATAATGACACTATGGAATGGATAGTTGCAATAATTGCTATAGTGGCATTTTATTACCTTAACAACAGAATTGACAAAATTAGAGATGTTGTTAATGAAAACAAGGGCATGGGGCTTTCTCGGACTTATAGATTTGATTTAACTCAAGCTATAGCATCTAATGAGACTTTTAAAAGACTTACAAACATAAAAAGTTATATAGAAGATAAACCGTCAGATGAATGGACAAAGGACGAGACCAAGAGAATTAATGAGATATATGAAGCGGATGGAGGATTATCAGATAAGCTATATTTTAATATTACGTACCTAGCTAAGGAGGATGCATTTTTTATTAAAGCAGGTAACTCCTCTTATTTTGGCTTAAGAAGAAGTATAGGTAAGAATCATTTATATTATGTGGATTTGATAGGAAGTATTTTAAAAAGTGAGAAACGGCTTAGATTGGAAGTAGTGGAAAGACGAATTAGACAAAACAACATGACATTACACCTCTTTACCGTAGGGTTACGTGAGTTCGGAGAACGCATTTTGGATAAGTCTAAATATGTGAAACTAGCTGACTTCCCTTATATTAAAAATTATGGCAGTAGTGTATTAGAAGAATCTGATTATAAATTTTTTGGATTTGATATAAAAGAATCAAGTCCATGGCCGGATAGGGATGAGTTTGGGGAAGTTGAAATATCACCAATGGACTCAGAGGTCATATATAACCACGCTGAGACAAAGATTGAAATTACAGAGCTTGATTAGAATACAATAAATTTAATTCATACACGCATGAAAACTACTAAATCTTATATTGTAAGTGAGAAGACAAAAACAGGGTTAATACCAATATGTTTGGTTGTAGCTACTACTATTACAGGAGAGGTATTTCCAGCGCAAATTCTTGATTATTTGTGCAAATGCGGAATTATTAGTGATGTGAATACATGCATTACTTTAATAGATGAGCCACCAAAACAAACTTATGGAGATTATTTTACTAATAGAAATATAACTACACTTTCAGGATCCGCCACTATTGGAACTGCATCGCTATCACCATCTGCATCTCCTTCCCCATCACCAGAATTTATATAATAGATATATTGCGTAGTAGTATATTATACAAAATAGTTCTAAAAAGAGGATTTAGCTTCTTCATAAACAAAATCCGCTATTTCCACGGTTCGAAAATCGTCCCATCTAGCGAGCCAATAAACTATAGGTTTACTAATTACCCTTTTCATTATATAATTATCCTATAATAAGTTCTTTTGATCTAATACTAGGAGGCAGAAATGTTTGACCATATCAAAGATGTTGATGAACTTCTGGGCATTATCACAACATCAACAAGTCCGAGTAGTGTCGATGGCGCATCCAAACGGATTCAAGAACTTGGCGTGGTGCAATATTTAACACCCGTCGGTACTGTTTTCTGTTGGCAACCTGACGATGACGAGTTTTCATGGAACGTCGCGGGCATCCATTCGATCTGTGGAGAAGTGAGTTTCAGTACACAAGGGGAAAAATATGACTGCACCATAGGCGGACGTACTGCTCCACTATCCACAAACGCGATCGATTGGAGAAGAATGCAATTTGATTTCGTTGAGAAAATTGTGAACTTTCTTCTGAAATCAGAAGCAGTTCGCAGAGATCTTCAACAATCCATCGAAAGCTCAGAATCTCAACTGCGCTAGTTTTTCATCTAAGGTGGCAAACAACCTTCTCTTATGAGAAAAAGTTCAACAGCATTTGTAGAAACCCTGCAGATGCTGTTTTGCATTTATAGCAATTTTGTAATATTTCGGATAAAGTTCTGTATGGGGAGCCAAAAACCACAACAACTATAGTTGCGAAAACAACTCTTTGTATTTTTTAAGCTTCTCTTCTTTTGAAATCAAAACATAACGCGGTGAAGGAGACGGTAATGTAACTAACTCAATATGTGGAAATTCCTTAATTAAATCTTTAAACACTTTTTTATAATGCTTTTCCGTGAATTTACTTGTAAATAGGATCTTTTCAATAGGAAAGTCATGTAAGATTTTAGCAATTCCCACTAGATTATATTCAAAATTTATAAGTTTAGCGTCTAAGCTACTATTGTTTAGCCTTTCACAGCTTAAAATAATATCACCAATAGCAATACCCAATCTGGAAAACAAGGCCTTTTGTGAAACAGTATCTTTCAGCTCCAAACCATAGATAACCTCTAGGAATCTCCAGAACTGGTTCGTTCCTTTTGAGTAATACCATTCATGTGTGATTCCTTCAGCGCCGTCAGTCGCTGGGAAACTACCTAAAATTAGGTACTTAGAATTTGGAGGAGTGAATATCGAAAATGGATCTACTTCACGCATATAATCCTATTCTATCAGAACAAAGGCTTTTCTAACCTCCAAAGCTATGGCGAGCCAAAACCTTATGATTTCTGCGATTTTCTTATAAATTCTCACCTAATGCTTTACTGTAGCATCTTGCTATTATTTGAGGTAAGATCCATCTATGATGGTGTAAATCCTATACACTAGTTACACCTCACTTATTACTTCAAAGCCTTTATAACTACCAACTAATGAAAAACCAAATACCTTCTGTGCGATGCCATGATCTAACAGTTTTTTAGCAACTTCATTCATTGAAGCACCTGAACCAACGGCATCATCTATCAAAAGAACATTTGTATACTGTTGATTAGTATCCCTAATATAAATAGAGTCTCTTGCATTTTCAATCCTCTGTTCAAGTTTAGATAATGTTTTTTGTGCAATTGGTATCTGACCTTTATATGCCTTTATGAGCTTTATGCTGGGTAGAGTTAAATGTAAACGATCTTCAAAAACTTTTAAAAATTGAAGTTGTCTTCGTATTGTGGGTGGAATAAAAGCAACAGCATCAATTGAAAGATTTTTTATTATTGCTTCTAGTGGCTTTTGTGCCCTTTGTACAAGCTCTTTTATGAGCTGCTCCTGCTGCGCCTGCTTAGCATACAGAACAAGCTGCCCGATTGGTGTTTTTCCATATTTGGGTAAAGCATAAAAGTCCAAATAGTATAACTTTTCAAGTGCTGTGGTTCCAAAAGTATCTTCTAGTTTGAAGGTAGCATCAATTAAATTATCAGCTTGGAGATACTTATTTGCTTCTGTACGAATTTCTACAAATTCTTCAACCAGTTTATTAAATACGTTCATTTGTTTTACAGAACCAGCCCATCTCACAAAGCCTTCTGCACCGTAAAACATCTCACCGCGAGGAGAAATCCACAAGTAATACTTTTCCAGAAAGTCTTTTTCTTCCGGCTTCAAATTAAAATCAGGCAATTCCTCTTTTTGGAATAATACATAATATACAGTCGGAGGAGAACCAACCTTTGTAATTAAACCGGCGTTCATTAAATCCTTTAAATGGCGATGTACAATTTGTCTACTAATAGAAAACTCTTTTCTTAAATTCTCAACACTTGCCTTCTTATTCTGGTTAAGATAAATAATAATTTGTTCTTTTATTCCCATGTTTACAGTTTACAGTATACTGTAAACCTTTGCAACTTATACAATATTTATCTGCATATGTTCTGTTGAACATACACACCTGTCCCACTCAGTTTATAATACAGCTCTAGCGCTCTCTACGCTGTCGAGCCAATGTTATTTCTATTCTAAAGTACTATAGTCGTGTCATAAAGCCATCTCGTTGCTATAGGTTTACATAATCGCCTTTTTGTTATATAATTACTGCGTTCAGACTAATATCCAAACCTAAAAAGGAGGTTCAAAATGGATAACAATTTGCTGTGTCGATGTGGAAGGCCCTACTGTAATGAAAATCACTTATCGCCTCTCTGTCCTATTTGTATAGCAGAGACATTGGTAGGCATAAACATTACAGAAATATCAAAAAGTGAGTATGATTTGGCACTTAAGATATTTAAAGAATTCCCAAGAATCGCACACAATCTGAATCAGATTCCTGACAAATCAATTTAATTTTTCAGGCATCACAAATTAAGAACTACAAAAGAATCACTACTTAAGGCTACTGTAAATCCTCTTAGGCAACAGAAATTAAGATGGTGAGTAGTATCAAATGGCTCGTCTGTGTGACAGACTTTCGGGCCTATGTTTTTTCAAAGCAAGATAATAGTGCTTTAAATAGCTTTATTACCTCGTTTTGAGGCGGTTTGATTGCATATACCGTAGCCAAATCTGCTAGAAGCAAATAGTAGACATTATACGAGAGGAGTAAATACTGTGCAACGGAATCGCGTTTTTCAAATTTTCTTGGTAAGTTTAATCATCATTGGTCTCGTGATGTCAGTACGCACTGCCAACACCCAGGAAAAGATCACGGTGACTGAGTACCAGCATATTCCTGACGATAATCCCAACAACAATTGGCTGTATGTAATCGTCATGGAGAACGGATATCACTACATCGTGACCAGGAATCGAGTTGGCGCGCAGAATGAGTACATCGACATGATCAAGCGGTGGGAACCTCTTCCTTACACACACTGCGTCGAAGGTCTGTTCGTGTGCGGCACCGATGGAAAGATCGAACTGAGTCACCCCGAGGAATGGATCAAACAATAACCTAACGGCGGCAAACAGCCTGCTCTAATTAGAGCGAAAGTTTCAACGGTACTTGTTGATTTGGATTAAACCCCAAACTGATGAGTACCGTTTTGCTTTTCTATAAAGTACTAAAATCATCCCACCTGGCGAGCCATTAACTATAAGTTTACTAAACGCCCTTTTTCTAGTATAATAAGGAGAAATTACAAAATCACAATTGAGGAGAAATCATGAACAAAAAGTATATTTTAACTCTGATTGCAGCAATTTTGGTATACCTCGGGATGCTCGCGGCTGTGGCTTTAGCTCAAGTTATAGTTGCATTCCGTATTCAACTCGCATCCGCACGTCTTGACGGCTCTTACAATGCTGTGGTTCTTGCAGCGTTAGCCCTGTTACCTTTGGCGATTCTACAGTTTTACCGAAAACCTCGCCTTTGGATCTATGGAAAAATATCAGCAAGCGCAATGATCATTGCAGTTGGTTATCAGTTTGTAGGGTTGTTGGCTGCTGAATTACATTGGGTCTCAAATTCAGAGGCTGCTTTGCTTGTCCTGACGGGGCTTGCTGTTTGCTTTGGGAGCTTTGTTTTTGGTCTGATTGGCCACCGTATTGTACCCAAGTTTCTTACAATCTGAGTTGACTAGATGTCTGGAGACCTAAATGAAGAAATGCAAAAAGAAAAAAAGAACTCCCTGGTACTACCCAATGGTCTTCGATATTCATTTTAGATGGTTGGGCTTACTAGGACATCTAGGACATGAAGCAAAAAAAGAGGCAAAAGAGATTAAAAAGGAACAAGATCAATATATTCTCTTTTTTGCAGTCATTTTCTTTGCCTATGTATTACTAACCTGGCTATTTGACCAGTTTGGAATTGATATTTGGATATTTTAAAAAATGAAAAGGAAAACTGCCTTTCAGGCTCACCCATTATGCTATGCATGTGGAAAGTGAGTCTGTTTTTTTTCTCATTTTTTTCTACAAAGTTCGAAAATCATCCCATCTTGCCAAGCTGATAATTTCCTTATAACAACATTCAAAAAAAGTCTTGCATTTTACCAAATCCAATTGGATTCGTAAAATTAATTTGTAAATCTATACTCTAAGAAATATCATTAGAATATGTCAGAAAAACAAGATATACCTGAAAAAAATTGTTCGAAGATCCTGTTGTTGTGGCCTCGCAAATAGCTGAGCCATCAATAAAACAAATACTTGAAATAACTCAGGCGGTAAAAAATGTTGCCGGTGGAAGTTTCAAACGATCAGATAAAAGAGATACCTCCTTTTTCCCGAAAGTCACACTGCTAGTAGTCAAAGACATCATAAACGGTACGGATTTAGAAACTCTTGGTGAAAATGCACAGGCAGTACAAACACTAAGTGAGTACACAGCTTTAACTAATGGGTGGACACTCACAGAAAAGGGTTTGTTAATGCTCAATCTCGAATGTCCTGAATTGATTAGGTTAAGAAGCGATATAGGTGCGACGTTTTCTAATTTCCGACCAAAAACAGCAAATCAAACAGACTTTGGTTATAAATATTTCAACCAACCACTGCATTTAACATTGGGCACTGATATAACCGAGGTACATATGCCCAAGATAGAAAGGTTAGCAAACAATATGCGAGTCACATTAGATCCGCCAATAATCTATCAAGCTAGCGGTAATTGGAATGAGGATGATGCATTAAATATAATCACCAGGTTATAAAAACCAAAAATGATTATTAACGTGTAATTACTCTTTTAACGTCAGGGTTATGGGGACTAAGTTTTGACCCTATCATAGCAACTAAAGATTACGTTCAAATATAATTTATCAAAGTAAAAAG
The DNA here is from genome assembly GCA_964590955.1 of uncultured Candidatus Saccharibacteria bacterium. Classification (GTDB taxonomy): domain Bacteria; phylum Patescibacteriota; class WWE3; order UBA101185; family UBA10185; genus CAZPYT01. The sequence continues at coordinate 7,717 of CAZPYT010000028.1, forward strand.
AGATACAATTCCACATATAAACAAAATTGGACCAAATAAAATAGTAAATACACAGGCAAAAACGTACCCAAAGTCTAAATTTGTCTTGTAGTCAGAGATTTTTCTTCTATAAACAAAAGAGGATCTGCTAATAAAAACAACGTTACCTTTAAATAGGGTAAGCATGGTAAAAGGAATGCTTATTGCAATAAAAGCAAAGGTTAGCATTAACATACCTCGCAATGTGTTATCAGATAGTAATCTAAGTACCATATAATAATATGGTATCACGCATAAAATATTTAATCTCACGCTAACTAATTTGTGACGAATTATTATTTAATTTCTATATCAATTAATTGCTATAAACCATCCATAGTAATAAAACTCAAATCAACCTCTCGGTTACTGAACATGTCCACTAGGGACGCCAGTTTATATTTAATACGAATAGTTTAGCCCAATTGAGATTTTGAATAATGACTAATGTTATTGGCAGATATATACATGATTATATTTTTTTGCAACACTGATTATGAAAGTAGTCAAAACTAAAAACTATTATTTTTTCTTAAATATCGTCAGAAGCATAAGGTCTCGTTTGTTTGTCTAAATCGAGCGATCGTATATAACCATACATTTCTTCTGTTAGAAAAATGACAGCTTGATCATTTCCACCGCTTCTTCCATACAATCTTTCTTTCGAACCTGATTCTGAAAGCAATGTGTTAATAATTTCCATTAATCTTTTGGGAGCTAATCTCCAACTATCATTGGCATTGTCTTCTGAGTAAATGTTATACGTATGCCCATTTATTACCAAATCATATACATCACCTGTACTTTTATTTTCAATAGAGTTTATTTCGATTCCTTCTTGTTTCAATATCGGCTTTAGGGTCTCCACAAAATATCCGATACCACCTTCTGCTAAATCCTCAGCATCAGCATAATATCCCCTGTAATCAAGTGATCCTAAGATATCTTCTTCATCATAGCGATCACTGCCTACAGACAAACAACCTTTCTTAAGATCTCTAAGTACGGACTCTTCGGCCCTGGATAGTTTTTCTGAAGGAACAAATTTAAAGTAATTCATTTCTTTTAGTTTTTTTAATATTTCCTTTTGCATAAGTTCATCCATATTTTGATTATACGCGGTGCTTTTCTTTCCCGTAAAGTTCTAAAATCATCCATTCTAAAGGTCTATCTGCTATAGGTCTACACATAGGGCTTTTTGTTGTATAATTCCACAAAACAAACCCCAATTAAGGAGTCACAAGCCTGTATCTTTTTCTTCTACCTCCTTAATCGGAAAGGAGATGAAAAATGGTTTGTGAAAAATGTGGAAAAGACGATTTGAATCACCACAAGGGATGTCCTAAGTCTGATGGAAATCTAGAGGATTATGAAAATGGTTTCCAATTCGGATTTTCAGGTGAGTATATCCATTGGTATCACTACCGCTTTTACTCACAATCTTACATACTCGGATACGTAAGAGGAAAAAGATTGATTGAAATTCTGGTGAATCAGGCTGTGGCTAATCGTACTTTCCAGTAAAGCAAAGCTCCCCTCTCAACATTTTTATGCTATTTGTTGAAGGGGAGTGCTTTTTTTTAAACTATTTTCTGCAAAAAATCTAAACTATTTTTTAAGGGGCTTTTTTATGACCAAAAGTGCCTTTATATCTTCTACATCCCGGAGCGTGTTGACCTCAAAAAATAACCACTTTCCGTCATAATACTGTTTTGCATTCTTAAACATTTCTTTTGTCTTCTTACTAACATTGGAGGATTCAATAGTTTCGGTTAAACCGGCACCAATTACAATCGTAACTTTATATTTAAAGTCTCTTTCTTCAATATAGCAGAGGGATTTTCCGGCTTTTCTATAAAATACGGTTTCGGAACCATCTTTTGCTTTTGTAATTTTCTCATCGGGAGAGTAGCTGTTCCTAATAAATAAAATTAGGCTTTCTATTAATTCTTTACTGTTGGTTATATCCACAACTAAATTATACTCAGATTATAAAGTCTTAAACTATGCGGAACAGAGATTTACAAGCGCCAGGCAAATATAATTATAGTATTTTATCCAAAATTTATGTCTATTAATAAAGTATATGTAAACTGCTACACAAACGATATTAAACCTTATACTCTTCAGTTAAGTTGTCAACATGGCGTAACATATATATAATTCCCCTAAAATCTTTAAAGGAGATCCAAATGATCATATTGTTGTTATTGCTTATACCGGATGTGCCACAGATTATAATCATATTGGCGTGGATTTATGCAGGTATCGGTGTACTTTTATCATTGCTTGCCGTGATAAGTTTTTTGGGAACAGATCCAGCGGAGGAATATGCAGAAGCAATGAGTAGAAATCATCATTTCACTGAGGATGATTTCAAACAAATGGACATCTATGATGCGCGCGCAAAGGCTTTTGCAATTCACACCCTCTTATGCCTGACACTCGGGTTGCTCGGATTTGCATTCGGAAGAAAATATGTACCTATTCCCTCAGAGCCAAGGTAAAAAAACATTTTTGTAGGATAAATGCGCAAAGCGGGTAGTCTTTGATTTTTAAAATCACTGTACTACCCGGTTTCTTTTTATACAAACTGTATCATCTTCCAATCCAGCCAAAATAATCCTGAGATTGTCAATAAAGGACCGACAATAATAAATAGACCTAAATCATCCGGTATTTGTAGTACAAACATAAGTACAAATAATAGAGCAATAATCAAAAATCCGAAAAAACCGACCGAAGGCTTTTTCCAAGAAAAGAAAACAAAAACACCTAAAATCATTGATGGAATTGAATGTAATACAAACCCCAAAAGCATAGCCCAAATATTTCCACCTGCTTCAAAAACATCAAGCGAAAATAAAAGTAAAAATAACGCAATCAACAAACTAGAAATTCTGGGAACCGTGTGTATCAGTTTCCTCACTTTTTCATCAGGTTTTTCTTTTTGGGAAATTCCCACACACAACAAACCGACTGAAAAATAGAATGTTATTAATGGAATTGAAATTAGAAATGCGCTTAAAATTTTCTCTAATGGCGGTATTTCTTTTTCCAAGTTCACAAAATAGTAAAGAGTTGTTAAATACATCAAAATTAGGATTACCGACAATAATCCCTGTGGTTTATTTTTTGTCATACAAACTTATAATACGCTACTACTACGAATTATTCCTATTCAACAAATTGGCCTATAACAATATATTTGTGATAAAATCGCAACTAACATAAATTATTACGGAGGCTACAATGCGATTAAAACTAAAACCTTTGGTTCAGTTTGTGCTGGTTTTTTTGCTTTTCGGAATGGTAAGTGCAGGAATTCGCACTATAGCAAATAATCCGGATGCAGAGATTACTATAACAGCAACCCCAACATCACTGCTGGGCGATAAATACGTTCAAATGCTGTCTACACCGGAGCGATTTGTTGTAGTTTCAATAACACCTGCCAACACACCAACAAATACACCAACCCCGGTACCAAAAGAAAGAACAGTGGACGGACAAACTGCTGAAGAAGCTTGTGGTAAAAGCAAAGACGGCCCAATTTACATCACACTTGTCCCCAAAAGCGGCCTGAAAGATTCTTACTGCGCCAGTTTTGAGGACGTGGACGGCGTTCTGCGGATGTATTTCGATATTGATAAGCGCAAGCCAAACAGGGGTCCTAATTGGAACGAATATGAAGCGCATATTTTGTTTCCTTACACGGTGTATGCACGGGATTACGTTATCTTTGGAAATGCCGACGATTATTGTGAGGTGTTAATTGAGGGCAAGCCGGAAGAAATTCTTTACAAAAAAGAATTTGAGTTGAGCAGTTCCGGAACCACAGACAATTTCACTATTCAAAAGGATATCAAAGGTCACATTTATATGTTCTGCAGCAGCTATGAGGGCGCAGGATGGTTCGACATATCAATCGGCATAAGCGATCCGGCGGTTGTAGAATAATAAAAGTCAAGACAGGTACAGCAAGAAGCATTATGACTGTACCTGTTTTTTATCTTTACACTACTGTAGTATCATTAAAATTGTGCAGAGGATTACAATAAAATCCACGATAACTAAACTTCTGACAATATCTGCAATTGTAGTTATTTTTACAGTAGAAGACTGCGACGGGTGCTTTTCACCGGAAATGATGCTATTCAAATTTTTCATCGTCGGGTTGGTGCTGCTAATTGGTAGTATTTATTACAAAAGAATTTATTCTAATACCGAAGATCTCGTGTTTTTTGTAGATTCATTTCCACTACTTGAAACAAATGAAGCTAAAGCTACATTGCCATTTTCAGGACAAGGTAAAATAGTCGCCGCAGATAATGCACTTATGAAAGCGCCTTATTCAGGTTTGGATTGTGTCTATTATCACAGTATCACTGAAAAACTGGTCAAATCAGGCAAACACGCTACATGGAAAATTGTTGAAGAATCTGTAAACTATATCCCCTTTTATTTTGAAGATTCACGAGGAAAAATTTTGGTTGATTTGATAAATATTGATAGCGACTTATCTACATTTGAAATCAAAAAAAGTTCTACAAATTGGCCGGATCCTGATAACAGCGAGGTGGACGCACTTGAAACCATGAAACACAGCTATTATGGAGCTGCAACAAGAAAAAGCGAGTACATCCTAATACCGGGAATTCAGGTATTTATTCACGGATATGTAGATGGGGTTGACGGTAAATTGGTACTAAAAGAGAGTTTAGATCAACCTCTGATAATTAGTCAAAAAACAAAAGAAAAATATGTAGAAGAATTTTACAAAGGCAGTAATTTGCTTTATTTCA
>CAZPYT010000029.1:0-11953 GCA_964590955.1 uncultured Candidatus Saccharibacteria bacterium
CCTCCCTCATCGGTAACGATAGCAGAAGCGCGCCTCATAGCAGGAACATAATCCGGATTAGTCATAACAGCCACTAATACATCTCCTTCTTTTACTTTATCAATTTCGCTGGCATTCTTTATGATTCTAACTGTACCGTGAGCAACTCCCGGTGATGCTGCCAAACCTTCAAACAATAACTTTCCCTTTTTTGCAGGATCTATTGCTTCAACATCTTCTTTTGTCGAAACTTCAGATTTCAGTGTGGTTACAGGCCTGGCTTGTACGATATACAACTTACCGCCTTCCATACCCCACTCAATATCCTGCGGATGCTTATAATGTTCTTCAATATGCATTCCGATTTTTGCAAGCTTTACAACAAGCTCATTTTTCATTTTTTGAGTGGTTTGGAATTTCTTTGATACGGGAACTTCACCGTCTATAGTAAACTGCCATGTTTGTTTAGCGATATTTTTGTCAGTTATTTTTCCGGTTTTTTTATTATAGATATACTGATCAGGAGTCAACTCACCGGACACAACCGGCTGACCTAAACCAAAGGCAGCTTCGATAGAAACCTCATCTCTATTATTTGTCAACGGATTTACCGTAAACATAATACCTGAAATTTCTGACTGAACCATAAGTTGAACCGGTACGGCAATTCCAATTTTAAAGTGATTAAATCCTTTTTCGGTTCTGTAAAATATTGCCCTGGAAGTAAAAAGGGATGCCCAGCATTTTTGCACATGCTTAACGACATCCTGCCAGCCGACAACGTTCAAATATGTGTCCTGTTGACCTGCAAATGACGCATCAGGCAAATCTTCAGCAGTAGCAGAAGATCTTACAGCAACACGTTTGTCATGAGCACCACATAATTCTTTGTAAGATTCCTTTATTTGATCTTCCAGTGATCCCGGCATCTTTGCAGACATTATTGCTGTTTGAATATTTTTAGATGCCTGTTGTAATTTCTTAGAATCATCAACATCAAGAGTTTTCAACTCTGTGATAATTTTAGATTTCAATGAGGTGAGCTCAATAAAGTCATAATAAGCTTTTGATGTGACAATAAAGCCGTCAGGTACAGGTATCTTTGCATTAATCATTTCTCCCAGATTAGCGCCTTTACCCCCTACAATCGGAATATCATTTTTTCCAACCTGTTTAAAATGAAGTACTTGGGCATTCTGTTTATTCATATTTTTGTTCTTTCTTTGGCAGGCTTGTCACCGCCGTAAACTTTTAGTTAAAAATTTATATCTAACTTAATTATACTAACACTTTTTAATGCGTCACGTATTATTTGCAAAAGCATTTCTTTTTCTTGGTCATCTTTTCCTTCTGCTCTAATACTTAATATAGGTGTGGTGTTTGACGCCCTGATCAAAATCCATCCTGAATCTGTTACCAACATACGCACACCATCAATATCAACAACTTTTTTGTATTTTATGTTCTTCATCAGGTAAATTTTGAGTATATTTATAACTTTAAATTTCATATCATCCGGACAATCAACTTTTATCTCACCGGTTGAATGTCTCTGCGGAAATTCGGCCATCATTTCAGATAAAGTCTGTTTTGATTTTGACAATATTTCTACCAAGCGCAGCGATGCATAAACCCCGTCATCATAACCGAAATATCTATCGGAAAAATAAATATGACCTGAAAATTCAGCTCCAAGAATGGCTTTATTTGCAACTTCATCTCCAAAATAAGGATGCCCTGTACGCATTACTTTTGGAATTCCGCCAAACTCTTTGATGTAGTGATCAAGAAGCGCAGAACTTTTTACATCGTAAACTACAGTCCTTCCGGGATATTTCTTTAGCACATGTTTTGAATATAAAAGCAGCATTTGGTCAGTAGCATACATTTGTCCCTTTTCATCTACCATACCAAATCGGTCACCGTCAGTATCATAAGCCAAACCTACATCTGCGCCGGAATCCAGAACATAATGCTTTAAATCATGCATAAATAATCTATTCTCAGGATCAGGCACACCATGAGGAAAGTTACTGTCATAGCGACAATAAACAGGCAGAACATCACATCCTAACTTTTTAAATATTTCAGGAGCAACATTGCTGGTAGCACCGCTTCCGCAATCGACAACTACTTTTATTTTTTTATTGAATTTAAAACTTTTTACAAGATAATCTATATATTTTCCGGTAAGATCTTTTGACTCAACTTTTCCTTGCCCTGTGGTGTAGGCGCCGCGTTCAAGCATAAAACGAAGCATTAGTATCAAATCTCCATAAAATGATTTTGCATTTCTGTAATCTATCCTTATACCGTTGTATTCTTTAGGATTATGGCTGGCAGTAACATTTAATCCCATATCAAATACTGAATCTGTAGTTAAAAAGTGAATTACAGGTGTTATAGAAATTCCAATGTCTGTGACGTAACATCCTGTATTTTCAAATCCACTAATTAATGCTCTGCTTAATGAAGGGGAGCTCTTTCTGTCATCACGACTAATTACAACTTTCGGGTGCTCTTTTTTCTTTCGTAAAATCGTACCCATCGCCAAACCCAGATGAAAAACTGTATCTTCATTGAGCTCACTAGGATATATCCCTCTTATATCATAATTTCTAAAAATGTTGTTAGAATATTGCATCGGGCAGTATCAATTCAACTTTTTACATTACTAAAGGCAGTGTGAAAATGAATTTGGAACCTTTTGGTTTGTTCGATTCAACCCAGATTGAGCCTCCATGAGCATCCACAATACCTTTTGCAATAAAAAGACCTAAACCAGTACCCTTCTGGGTAGCGTTTTTTCTATTTTCCATTTGTACAAACTTATTAAATAACTTGTCCTGTAGATATTCCGGAATGCCAACGCCATTATCAGACACCTCAACTCGCGCAAAAGACTCATCCACCTTGTGAGTTGTTATTTTTATAAATCCGCCGGCATCGGTATATTTAAGAGCATTTGATAATAGATTATTCATTACATGTCTAATTCGCTCTTCATCAAATTCCAATTCCGGCAAACTTGAATCAAAGCTTGTCTCTACTTTCAAACCTTTTTCAATCGCAAGCGCTGTATAATAGTTGGCTTGATCTTCTAGAACGTGGTTAATGTTGCCGTTAGCTTTATGAATTTCAAATCTTCCCGATTCAATTTTAGAAACATCTAAAATATCATTTACAATCGCAAGAAGATCAGTAGTAGATTCTTTTATCTGGGTGAGCATAGTGTGCTTTTGGTCTCCGGATAACGCTTTCTCCTCTTTCATTACCAAGTCGACAGACCCGCGGATCACAGATAGCGGAGACCGCAGTTCGTGCACCATCATCGCTACATAATCATCGCGCTTTTTATTCATTTTAAAATGATCTGACTCTATTTTAAGTAAATGCTCATATTTACCCTTGATTTCAGCAAGATCCTGGTCCTTTTTTAGAAACATATAAAACAGTATGAGAAAGAGTAAAAGTAATATTACAACGAATATTATCAGCTGAATGCTAACAGACATACTCATCAGTTATTATCCTGTTAGAGCGACACCGGCATCAGAAGCATCCCCAAGATAGGGAGCAAGTTTTTCGGGCAGCTCAGAAGGAACAAGATTATACTTCATTAGGTAATCATCAGCACCTAGTTCAACGGCTTTAGAAATATTCTCATCGGTACCAAAATTAGTGAGCATAATTACCGGGGTTTCAACCGTTTCCTCAGCCTCTTTAAGCTCTTTTAAAATATCAAGACCGTTAATACCGGGCAAAATGATATCCAGCAAAATTAAGTTCGGCTTTTCTTCTCTTATCCTTGATACAGCCATATTCCCGTCAGGTACATGTACTACATCATATCCTTTAATTTTCAGTTCCATAGCGCATAGATTGTAGAAAGATTGATCATCCTCTACTATTAATATTTTTTTAGCCATGTGTTAATGGTACTAAATGATGCACTATACTTCAAGTTGTCATTTTCTAATAAATAGAATATCCTTTTCCTCATGTGGAAATTTTTGTCGGCATTTTTAGTTGTTATCTCAATAGGTATCCTTGGTATGGTTTTTATAAATATGAACAAGGATTTAGAAAAATCAGGGGTAGAACTAAGTCCCTTTACAAAAATTACAAAAGAAATTGAGCCTGAAGAAAAAATTGAAAAACCGGAGGAAATAACAAAAAACGAAATAAATATGATGCTATTCGGAATAGACAGACGAAGCAGAGAAGAATATGGCTTTAGAACAGACATCATGATTCTTTTATCAATAGATATGGATTCAAAGAATGTTGTTTTAACATCGCTCCCTAGAGATCTTTGGTGGAATGGCGGCAGACTTAATGCCGCGTATCTGGCAGAAGGATGGAACGGTTTTCAAGATGCAGTAGAAACAATCACAGGAAAAAGACCTGAAAAGTTTATTCTCACTGATTTTAGGGATTTTTCATGGGTCGTAGATGCAATGGGAGGCGTGCCGGTTGCAGTTGACACTACTTTTACTGACAGTAGCTACCCGGTGGATGAAACTAAGGAATACCAAACAATTTCATTCACACAAGGTCCTGAGCTCCTTACAGGCGAGCGCGCGTTAATATATTCAAGATCCAGAAAAGGAGATAATGGCGAAGGCAGTGACTGGATGAGAATGAGAAGACAGCACAAAATATTAAACGGCATGTTAGACGCTGTCATACAACCAAAAAGTATTTTTAATCCAATGATTGTAGAAAGCGCATATAAGTCGGTAACAGAAGGCAAAATGGATACTAATCTTACGGTTGAAGATGCAAAGTATCTTTGGAGTTTTTACAAAGATAGAAAAGAATATGCTATCAGCTCACTATTTCTTGATTATGATTACCTTTATTCTCCCCCGCTGGAAGACTATGGAGGAGCATGGGTTTTAGTACCGACATCGGGATCATATGATGACTTTAAAATGGTTTTAGATTCAACCTTAAAAGGAATTGAGCTACCTGCAGTAGAAACAGAATCAAATGATATTGAAAATTAAGATTTGAATATACACTTGCGGATATACTGAATGCGATCTCTTAACTTGTAAATATATAATGCGTCCAACTGCCAACCAATATCTACTAAGCCTTCTCTACTCAAATAAGCAGTTATACACTTTCTAATTTTTGACAGTTTATATTTGGATATAATCGGATAACACTTGTAATTCGCAGCTTCCTTTTGAAATTTTGTTCTAAGCTTAACTTCTACAAAATAAATACACGATACGTTTGTTGATTTAGGTTTTGTAATAAGATCAATTTCCCCATAACGACAGTACCAATTTTTATTTATTATTTTATAGCCTTTGCTTAAATAGAAATTGACTGCAAGTTGTTCTCCAAGTTTACCCAACTCGCGCTTGTTCATATCTTTTTAAAATAGCAATGAGATTTAAAAAGAGAATAGCGTAAACTCCATCTTAAATAGATTATTGCTCTGAAGGTGCTGTTTTGTCAGGTGCAATTCCATAATATTTTACAAGTTCACTGGCAATATCCATCCATAAAGGCACAGCAGTCTCTGCGGCAAAGATACTGCTTTGAGGTTCTTCAAGCTTTACTATCATAGAAAACTTTCGACTGTTTGCTAAAAAACCTACGAAAGTTGCATTAGTCTTTTCCGGGTCATATTTTCCTCCAATTGGAATCTGAGCAGTACCGGTTTTACCGGCAATTCTATAGTTTTTAAGAACAAAAAACTTTGCCTCACCGCTTCCGGTAGCATTTTCTAAAAGATCAACCATAGTATCCGAAGTTTCTTCTGAAATAACACGATTTATCTGTCTTGAAGGAAGTTCAATCACTTTATCCTCATCAATAATTTCCTTTACAATTTTTGGCTGAATCAAAAACCCACCGTTTGCAATAACATTAAAAGCATTTATTACCTGCAAAGGTGTCGCAGAAATTCCTTGACCAAAAGAAGCTGTGGCAAGATCGATATCCGTCCAAGTTGTATACTCATGCAACTGGCCGGTGTCTTCTCCCTCAAGTTCTATTCCCGTTTTTTTACCGATTCCAAAATTTGAAAAGTATTCAGATAAATCTTTTGAGCCAACTAGATGACCAACCCATGCTGCACCAATGTTATTTGATTTTTCTAAAAGCTGATAAATATTTTGCACACCATGGTGTTTTCCGTCCCAGTTATCAATTACATAGTCGGAATAACCGACGGGCCCTTCATCGTTAAAAGTAGAATAGGGTGTTACCTTGCCCAATTCAAGAGCTGCTGCGACAGTCATAGGTTTTATAACAGATCCGGGCTCATAAGTCTGTGAAATACAAAGATTTCTACGTTCTTGGTTTTTTCTATTTTTTTCTTCATCAAACATTTCTTCAAAGTTAAAGTCATCAGGTTTATATGTAGGAAAATTCGCAAGCGCAATTACATCACCTGTATAGGGATCCATAACAATAACACTGCCCGATTTTGCGCCATAATTGATCACACCGTCTTTAAGCATTTTTTCAACAATATACTGGACTGATCTGTTTATGGTTAGTACCAAATCTCTGCCCTTTATCGGTTCTGATTTTTTATAGCCTCCAATTAAAATCGGATTACCAAGCGCATCTCTTTCTTCCAAAATTCTTCCTTCTTTTCCTTTAAGGTCCCCGTTAAATTCACCCTCGATACCAAAATACCCGTGTTTTTCACCGCTTTCGTTAAAAGCTACAAAGCCTAACGCATGCGCAGCAAGTGAACCTTCAGGATAATAACGAACCGGCTCATCTTCAAAACCTATGCCGGAAAGATTTAGTTTTTCAATAACTTCTTTTTGTGTTGGAGTAATATTATGTTCGAGCACAACCCAAAATAGATTCTGATTAATTGAGTCCGTAATACTTTGTTTATTTTGCTTATAAATTTCGTACTTATCGATCTCCTCATCAGGTTCTTTTTTTGACAATTGAAACTCAGTCAGTAATTCTCCCAGTTTTTGTGATGTCGCATCTTTGTCTGAAATTTTTTTTGGCTCTGCATACAAAAGATAATGTGTCTGCGTACCGGCCAACACGACTTCATCTGATGTAATAATGTTTCCTCTTTTTGCAGGAATTACGGATAAATTCCAATATTGGTCCTGGGCATAAGCAGTATAAACTTCATGATTAAGAATTTGAATATTGAACAGTCGTAAAAAAATTACAACAACAACAAAAACATAAGAAAAAAATAATATCTTTAATCTATTTTCATGTTCGCCACTATGTTTTCTAGCCATTATTATCTGCTATACAATGACGCAAGAGATGGGGCAGGAATTGACGCCAAAGGTTCTACCATTTCAACAAATCCTAAGGTTATCGCCTTTTCCTCAATATATTCAATAGACGTCAAATTTGACTCTTGAAACTCAAGATAAGCCACTGCTTTTTCAAGTTCCTCTTTTTCAGCATATAAATCCTGAAAATCCTTGCCCTTCAAAGCTGCTACATTAGAAACTTTCATCTGAAACATCATACTGGTTATAAAACACACAAATGAAAACATACACAGATACTTATAAATTATTTCCTTCTTATATTCGTTCATAAATTCGCATTTTTGCACTGCGCGACCTTGGATTTAGATTAATTTCCTCATCCCCGGGCACCAGTGGCTTTTTTTCCACAGCCTTTATGGTAGGCTGCACGCTTTTGCCAAACTCTTTGGCTATTTTATCTTCTAGCGAATGGAATGTTATTATTACCATTCGACCACCAGGCAGTAAGACGCGTGCAGCCTGAGGCAGTGCTAATCTAAAATTTTCAAGTTCATCATTCACAGCTATCCTTATAGCCTGAAATGTTCTAGTTGCAGGATTTATCCTGCAATGCTCATAATTTGAAGGAGTTGCAGTAACAATAAGATCAGCAAGATCTTTTGTTGTCTGAAATTTCTTCACTTCACGAGCGTCAACTATTGCCTTTGTAATCCTTTTGGCGTAGCGTTCTCCGCCATATTCAAATATAATTTTTTCAAGCTGCTGCTGCGGCAAACTATTAATCAAATCTGCTGCAGTAACTGATAACTCCTTATCAAGACGCATATCCAAAGGCTCGTCCTTTACAAACGTAATTCCGGTAGACCCCTCATCTAATTGAAATGAGCTGTAGCCAAGATCAAACAATATGCCATAAACCTGATTAAAATCAGTTTTTTCAGCAATGTTTTCTAAGTTTTTAAAGTTCGAGATTACCCCAGTAAAATTTGCAGACAAGCCTAATGCGTCAATTCGCTGTTGAGCCCTAGACAAACTTTCCGGGAAGATATCAACCCCTAATACACGTGCTCCTCTTTTTAACAATTCGACCGTATGACCTCCGTCTCCCAGGGTACAGTCAATATATTTTTTGCCTATACCTGGCTGTAGATACTTTACAGATTCCATCAACATAACAGGAGTGTGGTATTTCATTGTGAAAGTTCAGCGCTTATTTTTTCCATATGCACCTGCCAGACAGAACTATCCCAAACTTCTATTCTGTTACCGACACCTATTACCGAAGTTTTAGCATCTATACCCGCATAAGAAACTAAATTTGCCGGTAAAACAAAACGGCCCTGTGAGTCAATAGCTACTTCAGTTGCAGAGGCGTAAACATACCTTTCGAGATCTCGAATTTTGGATTGCTGCGAATCAATTTTTGAACTATCAATGTACTTTTGAGCTTGTTCTCCCCAGTCGTTCTTGTCGTAAATATAGACGCATTTTTCAAAACCTCTGGTCAATACGACAGTATCGCCGCTAATCTGCTCTCTCATTTTTTTCGGCAACGACAGTCTGCTGCCCTCGGTAATATTAGGATTGTATTCACCCAAAAACATTTTCATATCAATATATTCTTCAGAGAAATGGTGAAGGGGCAGTTTTCACCATTTCTCACCATACATATACATATTCCACCATTGGATATCCAGCGTCAAGACAAATAAAACCCGAAATACATAAAGTTGCCGTTTTAGGAGCTATGGGATATAATTGCCGTAATAAACCCTCAAACTACATAGCGTAAAGGAGAATCCATGAACGAATTTAAAAGCTTCGCAGGCACTCGTGTCGAAAAAATAGCCAAGATCTATCTGGCTTTTGTTGTGTTCGTTGTTATTTATGGGATTGTGCTGTTGCTCTACTTCAGATCGTGGACAGAACCACAGCGCAACGCGTATCTTATTGCGTACTATATTGCGGTGTATTTGACTGCAGGTATATCTCTTTGGCATTGGGTTCATTTGGGAAAAGAACTCTTCGAAGCCGAAGCCGGTCATCGGATGACCTGGCCTACGTTTAACTTATACATGAGCAATGTAAAGCGCAACACTCTCGTAGTTTTTGAAATTGTTACATGTGCCTTTGGCATACTGGTGGCATTATTCGGAACTATGACTGTCGCAGCACAACAATATGTACACTCTTTGGGTATTACCAGCATTATTGGGTTCACTAAAGCAGTGTTCGCATGCAGCCTAATGAATCTACGTGCAAGCATTCGTGGAGAATTCGGATGGTTTGATATTCTTGAGCCTAAGTTTTTTGCCCACCTTGCTATCGCGATGATCTTTCCTTTAATGGGCTTTATGCTGACAAGAATCATCGTCAACTGGAAAGACCTAGAAGAGAAATAACTTATACATAAGAGATTGGTATTCCCAAGCCAGTCTCTTTTTTTTGTTCACTAAATTAGCTTTTTTAATTTATTTATCACTTCCGTAATCTCACCAAAACTTCTACCAACAACCAAAACAAACAAATTATCAACTTCAAGCATATCCGCATTCACAAAGATAACACCTTTTTTATTAACAGGGTCAAATAAAACATCCGCCATTAATTTATTTATTTTTTCAAAATTAAATTTTTTCCTTTTGTTAAGCTCAAGATCTGTCGCCAACAAATGATATCTTCGAGAATACCTTGGACCAAGGATAGTTTTAGCAATTTCATTTATATGAGTCCCACCTGTACGTCGTAAATTAGACTCAACCGCATAAACTTTATCATCCTTTGAAATTACCAAATCCATATCCATATACCCTCGATACCCAAACTTAGCCAAATATTTACCAATTTGTTTTAACGCCTTGAAAGCAACTCTTATATGTTTAGAGTTATGAAGTGCCGGATTTATACCCACTCCTAAAAAAGTTTTTCCGTCTTCTGCCAGTATTTGTTCACAGGGATATTCTTCTTTTACTTTACCGTCTTTTGTAATTCTAATTTCAACGCTTGGCGATCCTCCGAATTTATTTTTATCAACTTCAATTTTTTCCTCAACAATAATACTTGAATCATCCCAGTAATCATTTTTAAATATTTTATTAATATCGTGCTCAAAATCATCGTCTGAATAATTAGAATTCTTATAGTCAATCATATGTACACCGATGCCCTGAACTCCACGATTGCATTTTATAACAAAATCTATTTTTCTATTTCTAAACCAATGCGCAGCCATAGCGGCTTCTTCTTTATTTTCACAAATAAATCCCGGCGTTATTTTTATCGGTAATTTTTTATCCACTGCCTGTTCCCACAAATGCCTAAAACCGCGTTTTGAATGGTAATATTCTTCGATAAATTTATTTTTTGGATCTGTTGTCTCAGGCGTTGAAAACTTCAACTTTTTTTCTTTTAGACATGTAATCAATTTATAAAATTGCGGGGAATTTAAATAAGGAATGATTTCAGTTTTTGGATTTTCTTTTATGGCACTAATAATTTTTTTGGATAATACTTTATCGTTTACAATATCTTCGCATATACTCTGACTTGCACTCTCCGGAAAAACATTCATAACATTTTTCCATCCGGCAAGTTCACACGTCTGTTTGATAAAATCATTATTAATTGCAACGGGTGTCACTAACATTTTATTATCACCACCGTATAACAAAATCCTATTTGTATATAACAGATCATACTTTTGCCAGTGAGGTCGCTCGGTGTTAGGAAATGAAGCATAATCCGTTAAAGGACCTTCCAGGACATTACCAATAAATATTTGAGATATTTTTCTCATAGAAATAAAGTTATATTATTTTGTAATTTAGTACAATATATTTTAGATGGTGCTTTAATATTTTTGAATTTAAGATTTTTCTAGAGCGTCTTTCACAGCTTTTTTCTTCTTCTCACGAATCTCTTCTTTTGTAGGCGGTGCGGGGGTTAGCAACTCAATTATTTTATCCAGTTTTGAAATTATCTCATTCATTTGTTTATTATCCTGAGGTTTTCTGTCAAAACCACGATCTTCTCTTCTGCGGGGTCCGCGGTCTCTATCAAATCTTGAAAATCCACGGCCATCTTGAGCCGGCGCCTGCTCTCTAAAACAAGTACTACATAAAACGGGTTTTTCTCCTGTGGGTCTAAACGGAACTTCACAGTCTCTGCCACAATTGGAGCAAATAGCCTTATACATTTCTCTGGGGCCATTTCCCCCTCTATCTGATCTAAAATTACTTTTTGAAGAATGCGTATCATATTTTCTCATTGGTTGATGCTATCACACTTTTAAAATTTTACTATGACAAGATTTTTATATTATCTAAGATTGGATATGATGTCGGATATCGAAACTCTAATCTGTTCAGTAGTATCTCTATCTCTTAGAGTAACAGTTCCATCATCAAGTGTGTCAAAATCTATCGTGATACAAACAGGTGTACCGATTTCATCTTGTGATAAATAACGCTTACCAATATTTCCCCGATCATCCCAAGTAACACTGATACCGGCATTGACTAAAATATCAAAAACCTCTTTTGCTTTATTAACTAATTCAGGCTTATTCTTTAAAAGTGGAAATACTGCCGCACGATAAGGTGCTATCTTTTTATCAAATTTTAAAACAACTCGCTCACCGTCTTCCGAATAAGCATTATCCAAGAGCGAATAAATAATACGATCAAGACCAAGAGAAATTTCAATAACATTTGGTAAAAATTCCTCACCTGTAAAAGGATCTTTAT
>CAZPYT010000030.1:0-11089 GCA_964590955.1 uncultured Candidatus Saccharibacteria bacterium
TTCTTTTATTAATTTTTCTTTTCTTGATTTATTTATTTTCATATACAAAAAAAGCCCCTTTTCAGGAGGCTGTTGCGGAAATCTTATAAATTGCTAAAAAATCCTACAAATTGCCTCCTTTCAGTGCAACAAAAAACAAAACCATAATAATACCCAAAATGGTTACTGAAGTGGCAATAAATTTTGTAGAATTACTTATACTCATAAATACCTTTTATATCAGATTCTCGTGAATTTTGCAAATAGTTTTGAAGGAAAGAATAGATTATGTATCCGTGCTTCCCTTCATTTTATGTTGGCGTCATTGAGAATTCGCGTAAATGTCAGTTTTGTTATTTGAGCTCCTTTAATATTTTTTGCATTAGCTGTTTGTCTTACAACACCTTCAATATCGCGTTTAATTTTTTCATGGTCCTTTATAGTTAACGGAAAATCAGCTCGGCCGTATAGCGAATAGTATTTTCCTCCTGCATCTATGACTGACGCTGCCCATGCATAGCTGCTTTCGGTGTGAGGTACTTTTAAAGACATGTCGCCTCCTTTAATTTCTATAATTATAGAACAATAAGTCAATATCATATCGGTTGACATACAACAAATCAGTGTAAAATAGAAAATATGAATAATACGCAAGAGTACATAGAAAACAACAAACAACGCTTTTTGGATGAGCTTTTCGAGCTTTTAAAAATTCCTTCAATATCTGCACAAAAAGAACATGACGTTGATATCAAAAATGCTGCGGAATGGTTAAAAAAACATCTTATAAAAATTGGTCTTGAAAACGCAAAAGTAATGCCGACAAAGGGTCACCCTGTCGTTTATGCTGATTGGCTTCATGCAAAGGGCAAACCAACAATTATTATCTATGGACACTATGACGTACAATCACCCGATCCCTTAAAAGAGTGGAAATCAAAACCTTTTGAACCCGAAATCAGAAATGGAAACATATACGCAAGAGGTACCGCAGATGATAAAGGACAACTTTTTATGCATCTAAAAGCTCTTGAAATGCTAATTAAAACAGAAGGAACACTCGAGGTTAATGTAAAATTTTTAATAGAAGGAGAAGAAGAAATCGGAGGGGTTAATTTAGATGATTTTATCCTGGAGCACAAAGATTTATTAATGGCAGATATATGTTTGATAAGCGATTCACATTCATATTCACCATCACAGCCTTTGGTAGTCTATGGACTACGAGGGCTGGTATATACAGAAATAGAACTATCCACTATGCCAAAAGATGTCCATTCCGGAGAATTTGGCGGAAATATACCTAATCCGGCTATTGAATTGGCAAATATCATTTCAATGCTTAAAGACAAAAATACTCAGAGAATCTTAATACCGGGTTTTTATGATAACGTCAGAAAACTTTCTGAAAAAGAAAAGTCAGAACTTGCAGAAGGATATTTTAATGAGGCTGCCGTATCAAAAGAATCAGGCGTAAAGAAAATACTTGGCTTAAAAAATGCCGGCGTTGCTGTACGAGCCGGAGCATTACCAACACTTGATGTAAACGGTATGAAAAGCGGATATATTGACGAGGGCGCAAAAACGATAATTCCGTCAAAAGCATCTGCCAAAATTAGTATGAGGATAGTCCCAAACCAAAAGTCTGAAGAAATAGCCGAGAAATTCAAATCTTATTTAGAAAAAATAGTACCTGATTACGTAGATTATAATGTGAAAGTGTTATCCACAGGCGAACCAATTATTATGCAAAAAGATAGTGACTTTTTTTCTAAAGCAAATGATGTATTGCAAAAACATTTTGGCAATCAACCAGCTTACGAACTACTGGGTGGAAGTATACCCGTTACTGCAGTATTTAAAAATATATTAGGAATAGATTCTGTTTTAATGGGTTTTGGTTTACCTGATGACGGCTTACATTCACCAAACGAAAAAATTAGCACAGAAATGTTTTACAAGGGTATAAAATGCTTAGCTGATTACTATAAATCTTTTTAAGATTTTGACAGCGTGTCTGCTTCCTTTTTTATAGTTTGCCAGTGATACAGATAGACCGGTAAACCAACAACCAGCATAGAAATCGCATTCGATAGCTCTCTTTGTCTCTGTCTGGACTGCTCCCTAAGCATACGTGATTCTTCTTCCTCCTGAGATATTACCGGACCTGATTCTCCCTCAAATTTTGCGACAGGATATACTTCGTATCTATCTGCATCTTTAAATACAAAGGTTTTCAAACCCAGGTTAATCATATTAATACTCGCAATAATTACTATAAGAAGGCCAATGAAAGAAAATAAATAGAGATATAGAATTCTTATGTTAATTTTCATGTCATAATTATACATAATTGACAGCGAGTTTAATATCGTTGCTTAAGCAGCTTTTGAAAAGTGTTGGTAAAAGGGCTAGTTTTTAGTATAATTTCAAAGAATTTGCGACTATAATCACAATATGGGGGTGTAGCTCAGTGGTAGAGCACCTGGCTTTTAACCAGGGTGTCGAGGGTTCGATCCCCTCCGCCCTCACCAAGGAAAACTCGGTAGTGCTGTTAAGTACTAGCGAGTTTTTCTTTAAGTGGTGGGGAGAGAATGCCGCAGCTGCGATGGCAGCGAGGCGGGGTCGACGGGCGTGTCAACAGACACGAACCGGTGACCGATCCCCTCCACCCTCTCCATGAAAATAGCTCTGTGTCATTAGATACAGAGCTGTTTTTATTATGCGAGTGGGGATCGAATAGCGCAGGCACGACGGTGCCGAGCCGGGGTCGACGAGCGCATCAGTAGATGTGAACCGGTGACCTATCCTTACCACGTTCACCAAAAAATTGAACTAATTTGTACTGTATAATTATGCTATATATGAAATCTTTCAGACTTCTTGGTTACAATATTATGTCGGGTTGCTTTGAAAGTTATGAAGCTACTTCTAAACTAACAAATAGATTTGCTTTACTAAAAAAGTCATTGAGACAAATAAAAGCCGACTATGTTGGGTTATGCGATACTTTCAAATGGAAGGACACCTTTAGCACTGAAGAATTAAAGAATGTTTTTGGGTACAAAAATGTCTTACACATAGATATGGAAGATACAAGGGTAGAAAAAGAAGTAGGTGTCGCAGTGATGACCAACTTGGATGTTCAAGAAATGAACATAGTCAGAGCCTTTAACCGAAATTACATAGAAACAGTACTAGATGGATTAAATATCTATACATGCTACTTTGATGACCTTAGCGAAGATACCCGGGTAAAAGAAGTAAATGCATTATTAAAACAAATAAAGAAACCTGCGATTATTCACGGCGATTTAAATACTTTTACTAAATCTGATATAGAAGTTGAATCTGCAGCAAAAACATTGTTTGAAAAAGAGAACGTAGAGTTAGCAAAACAATTAAAATCGATTTTAACTGAGATGCAAAGATGCGAAGTGGTTGAAATTCTTAAGAATAAGGGCTTTATAGATGCTGAAACAACATACAATCCAACGCTGCCGAGTAAATTATTTCCTGCAAAAGTAACAGAGCCTTTTGTAAGAGTGGATTACATTTTCCACACACCCGATATTCATGCTGATAATGTAACCGTTCACAAAGGTGATTTATTTAATAAAGTATCTGATCATTTTCCGCTATCTGCAACTATAAAATACTAAGTTTGTCTGTTTTTTATCTCTACAACGCGTGCGTTAAGATAAAAGAAGAGTCAGATCTGAGTTATAGTTATATTGCTGTTCTTGAACAAAAACACAGCCCGCCATAAAAACAGAAAATATAAAAATTAGCTCATTATGCTTAACACTATATGTATTTCATTACAAATACTTACGTCCCTTCAGTTTATCTGGCATATATTCCTGATCTGTTTTTTTAGCATCCAAACTGTGCTCATATTTATATCCTTTGCCATAACCAATCCCCTTCATAAATTTAGTGGGCGCATTTCGTATTTCTAGAGGTACAGGCAAATTACCATATTTTTTTACATCATCTTTGACTTTTCCATAGGCTACATACAATTTGTTTGATTTTGGTGCCTTCGCAAGATAAACTACTGCCTCAGCTAACGCCAGCTCGCATTCAGGCATACCTACTACTTGGCACGCTTGAAATGCTGAAACGGCTAAACCCAATGCGTCGGGATCTACAGTGCCAATGTCCTCTGATGCAAACCTGATTAACCTTCTGCCGATATACAAGGGATCTTGCCCGGCTTCTAACATTCTGCCTAGCCAGTATAGCGCTGCATCAGGATCTGATCCTCTCAAAGACTTATGTAAAGCTGAAATTGTGTTATAAAACTCTTCACCTTTAAGATCGAAACCTAAATTTCTTTGCTGTAATGCATTTTCAATATCATCTAGCGTAATATTTTTAGCTTTGCATATATGCGAGGCGATTTCTAAAACATTAAGAGAGATCCTGGCATCCCCATTTGATGCAGTTGACAAAATTCTTACTACTTCTTCCGAAATAGTAACTTCCAGCAATTTTGTAGCTTTTTTAATTATTTTTGCCAAATTTTCCTCGCTATGTTGCTCCAAAATCAACACCCTACTGCGTGACATTAGCGGTGATATTACCTCAAATGACGGGTTTTCAGTAGTTGCACCTATGAACAATATTTGGCCACTTTCGACAAAAGGTAACAAAAAGTCTTGCTGTGCTTTATTAAATCTATGAATTTCGTCTATAAATACTATTGGGGCACTTATTTCAATATCATTTTTAAATAAACCATAATTTTCTGCTTTCTTTTTTTGCGGCACTATCTTTTCAATTTCTTTTATGGAAGTATTTACGGCAGAAAATTCATAAAATGTTCTATCCAGTTCGTGAGAAATAATTCTTGCGAGGGTAGTCTTTCCTGTACCGGGGGGACCCCAAAATATTAGGGAGGGGAAAAATTGTGTATTTTTAGAGTTATTCAGTAGCGTCTGAATAACAGAAATTATTTTTTCCTGACCAACAAAATCTTTTATTTTATCAGGTCTTAATCTTTCGGATAAAGGTTTCTGGTGCATCAATTCAGTGTACTAGATATGGACATTCGTGTAAAATTCGGAAGTACCGGGGGCATATCCTAAACTGTATAACTTGTCGCAAACGCCGGTATAGGATACGATTTAGTTATGAAAAATAAAAAAATGTTTATTTTTGTTATTGTTTTAACATCACTTTTTGCCTTAGTTTTTTCTTACATATATTTTTACCGCATAAAACCACTTCAACCTAAAAACTCTCTTTTAGATAAAAATGTTAGCGCTCTGGTTGAGATTGGAAGCGATTCAAAAGTCATAGGATTTGGTGAAGTTGAACCCGGATCATATATCTACGGTAATTCTCAAGGCGTAGTCGGTTTTGAACTTAATATCGGAGGGGAGAGACAAAGAGTAGTATCTAAAAACTTTAAGTCGTCAGGCTGGTACAATCCTGAAACCGGTTATTATGATATATACGGATATGTATATACAGATACACTTTCCTCAGGAGATAAAGAAAAAGATAAAATAATAAAGAACATATTTACATCTGATGTAATAAAGTTTAACGCAGGTATTGCAGGAGAAAAAAATATCAAGTTTGACGAACCTATTTCAGCTGAAACATTAGCAACTTTAGAAATAAATAGTGTGGGAAAATTTGTTGAGTTTAAACTTGACGGCATCATGCGCGAGGAATCTATATCCCTGACCGGAATAACAACTGCAAATACCTCTCTTTTTGGGATTCCCGACACATTAATGGAAGAATTAGGGGCAAATAAAGAAGTTACGGTATTTTTTGAAACTATATCAAGTAAAATTACAGAAGATCAGATGGAAAAAGAATTCACAGTGGATAAAAAACCGGACCAAGTCGAAGTTTTTTAAATATTTTTGTGTTGATAGAGTTCTTTTTCAGAAAAGCTATATCCTAGGTTTTTGTAATAATTTCTTGTTCCTACTGCAGAAATTACAGAAATCTTGTTATATCCGTTATTTTTGGCTACTTTCTCGGCTTGCGCCATTAAGTTCTTCCCCAAACCGGAATGCTGTGCCTTGCCGCCCCCTCGTTCTCCCAGTTCAAGGCTTTGACCATACACATGAACTTCTCTAATAATTGCCGAATTAGTCAACTCATCAAATATAGAGGTATGAGGTAAGGATAAACGAGCAAAGGCTACAATTTGATCGGTCTCAGTTGTAAATTCCAAAAAATATTCTTTCGAAACAGAAGTTTTGTAATATGTGTTTTTGAAAATAAGCTTATCGTTGTCAATACCGATATCTTTTATTTCTCTGGCCCGAATATCACGCAGTAAAATACCATTCTGATTTAAATCACGTTCAACAATTTGTCTTAGATTTGATATTTTATTTCCAACTACAATATCAGTGCTCGGAATATCTCTAATAATCCTGGTTAATCTGCAATATCTCGGTGTATTAATAAATACAGCATAAAGAATTATTTTCAAATCTTCCTCAGAATAAGGCAGCCACTCACCTCGTTTATAATATTGCATGAGTTCAGCACTACCAATCAAAGAACAGGGATAGACTTTTAACTCATCCGGTCTTATAGATATATCAGAAAATAGCTTTTTAAAGTCTGCGATATCTTTCTTTGGTGTCGATCCCAGTAAATTCGGCATCCAGTGCGCATGAATCTTAAATCCTGCAAGGCGTATCATATTTACTGCATTTCTTGTGGTAATGACGTTATGTCCTCTTTTATTTTTCGATAAAACTTTATCATTTAAGCTTTGTATACCAATTTGAATTTTTGTTCCGCCCAATTTTCTAATTCTAATCAATTCATCTTTATTAATTTCATCAGGGCGAGTTTCAAAGACTAAGCCAACACAGCGGCAAATTGCATCTTTATTAATGATGTGAGCTTTTTCAAGCTCATCCCAAGAGGATTTTTCGTTTTGTTGATCGGTAATTTTTGAAGTCAATGCCTTTACTATTACGCGGTTATAAGATTCTTTCATTGACTCTCCCCGAATTTCTTTTAGTAACTTTTTATCTATTGGGTCCTTTGTAGAAACAGCAAGCGGTTCAAATCCCGTATAACTTCCGAAATCATTAAGGGCATCAAAACACCTTTTCACAAACCATATTTGATACTTTTCAGGGTAATGACTCCAAGTGCCACCCAATATAATTAATTCAACCTTTTCTATTGGATGCCCCATGTTTTTATAAGCAACAAGCCTATTAAATGTCTGAAAATATGGATCAAATTTGTTGGCCTCTGCGCGCTGCGCCCCCGGCTCATCTGCCATATAACTTTTAGGCATTCTGACGTCGTTTGGGCAAAAAATGCACTTTCCCGGGCATGGAAAAGGCTTTGTTAGCACTGTAACAGGAGTAACCCCTGAAATCGTTCTTATTTTTTTCATACGAATGTTTTTTAAAAAGTTATTTTCTTGTACGTCTGTCAATTCAATATCTTTTTTGAGTTTTGCATATGAACTTATAATTTGCGACTTCGATAATATACTTTTGTCTGCAGATGGGTTCTTCTGTATTACTTTAAGAATGTTCTCATAAGTACCTTCTTTTATATCAGCAATTTCTTTTATCAATTTTGAGAGTATATCTCTATTCCGATTTATATCTATATAATATTTTTTCTTTAGCATAAGTTATAATTCTGAAGTATGAATTATACCAAAATTAAGCATATTTTAGATCTTAATAGGTATTTTTATCAAACAAACGCCGATGATTTTTCAAATTCACGCCGGAATGCATGGAAAGGTTGGGCTAGGCTTATAAAATATTTTGATAACCAGCCTAAGGATATTCTTGACCTGGGATGCGGAAATGGACGGTTCTATAAGTATCTAAAAAATAGTCTTGATTATAAATTTAACTATATAGGAATAGACAACTGTGAAAAATTCATTTTAGAAGCAAAAAAAAGCTATCAAGAACCAACATTTATTAATAAAGATATTTTTTTTGATATTGATACATTTGATAAAAAATTTGACTTTGTTGGAGTTTTTGGCGTAATGCACCATATTCCTGACGCAAATTTCAGAATAAAATGGATTCAAAAGATTACAGAAAAGATTAACAATAACGGTATTTTGGCACTTTCTTTTTGGCAGCTCGATAAAGATAAGCGATTTCTAAAAGCCCAAAAGACAGATGAGTTCTCGGAAGATAACGATTACTACTATGGATGGTCGGACACGAGCACAAAAAGATATGTACACATATATACACAAGATGAAATTAATAAGCTAACTAAAAACTTAAAGCTTTTGGAAAGTTATGAAAACGACGGAAAACCAGGAAATCTAAACAAATATATTATTTTGCAGAAGATTTAGCAGAAACTGTTTTTTTCTCTTTTATTCTGAATGCGGCTCTTCCAACTTTATTTCTTAGATAATACAATTTTGATCTTCGTACCTTTCCCCTCTTTTTTACCTCAATCTTAGTGATATTTGGTGAAAATAACGGGAATATTCTTTCTACGCCGACATTGTCTGCTCCGATTCTTCTAACTGTAAAAGTTTTCGAAATCCCCGCACCTTTCATTGCAATAACAATACCCTCAAAAGGTTGTAATCTGGTTTTATCACCCTCAATAATTTTGTAAAGAATCCTTATTGTGTCCCCTGTTCTAAATTCCGGAAGTTCTTCTTTTACAACATTGCCGGGATCGTCTACCTCAATAGGTTCACTTTCAATAGCAGAATCGGTATCGCCATCAGGAACCTCCGCGACCTCTGAAGCCTCATCTTTTATTTCATTTTTATCATTTTTTGTATCTGGCTGTGACATAACGTTGTAAGGTTAACAAAAATGCTTGTTTAGTGCAATATTTTTATTGACTACCCTATAATAATGCTAAGCGGGAACTTTTTCAGTAACTTTTATATCCAGCATTTTATTTTTAACACCTATAGACACTTCTGTTCCTTCCTGTAGTGACCCTTCAATTATCCTTGTAGATAATACATTTTCAATTTCTTTCTGTATAAGCCTGCGCAGTGGTCGCGCCCCGTATTCTTTATCATAACCAATATCTACCAGATAATTAATTGCAACAGTGTCAGCTTTCAATAATATATTATGTTCATCAAGTCTTTTTTGTACATCCGCAATCATGTTTACTACTATTTCGCGAATTTCCTCCT
The DNA here is from genome assembly GCA_964590955.1 of uncultured Candidatus Saccharibacteria bacterium. GTDB lineage: Bacteria > Patescibacteriota > WWE3 > UBA101185 > UBA10185 > CAZPYT01. The sequence goes on from CAZPYT010000030.1 coordinate 9,131, forward strand.
TAGAAAGATTTGAAAATATTACAATTTCATCAATCCTATTTAAAAATTCAGGTTTAAAGGAATCTTTTAATATGGATTTTACTCTTTTTTCAAATTCGATTTTATCTTGCTCTTGGGTTTTTTGAATCTCAGAAAAGCCAATGTTTGACTTCCTTAGTAATTCAGAGCCTAGATTTGAAGTCATAATCAATATAGTATTTTTGAAGTCTACCGTGCGTCCCTTGCTATCTGTCAAACGACCATCTTCCATAATCTGTAGCAATGCATTAAAGGTTTCGGGATGAGCTTTTTCAACTTCGTCTAATAAAATCACTGAAAACGGCTTTCTTCTGACTACTTCTGTTAACTGACCTCCCTGGTCATAACCGATATATCCCGGAGGCGCACCAATTAATTTACTTACAGAGTGTTTCTCCATATATTCACTCATATCTATGCGGACAATCAAATCCTCATCGCCATAAAGAACTTCTGCTAAAGCTTTTGATAGTTCTGTCTTACCAACGCCTGTAGGACCCAAAAATAAAAAGGTACCTATCGGGCGTTTTGGGTCTTTAAGACCACTTCTTGCTCGACGAATAGCTTCAGAAACAACCGCTACAGCATGGTCTTGTCCGATAATTCTTTTGTGTAGATTTTTTTCCATATTTAGAAGACGTTCTTTCTCTTTTATACTCAATTTTTCAAGGGGAATTCCGGTTGCGCGCGAAACGACTTTAACAACAGCTGATTCATCAACTGTAGGCACGTCTTCAAGTTTTGTTTTTGTCCAGATTTCGTAAAGTTCTGCTTTAACTTTTTCTACTGATTTTATTTCAGCATCGATTTTCTCCTTTTTTGAAGAATCTTTTTCTGCCCTAAGCTTGTCCTTTAACTCAGTTAGCTGCTCCTGAACTTCTTTCAAATTAGCCGGTTCCTTAATACTGGACAAACGTACTAGTGCAGAAGCCTCGTCAATCAAATCTATCGCTTTATCTGGTAAAAATCTATCGCTCACATATCTATCGCTCAATTTAACAGCTGACTTAATTGCTTCATCTGAAATTACTACCTGATGATGTTTTTCATATCTTTCGCGTAAACCTTTAATAATAGCTATTGTGTCTTCAGGTGTGGGTTCATTAACTACGATAGGCTGAAATCTTCTCTCTAAAGCAGCATCTTTTTCAATATATTTTCTATATTCATCAATAGTAGTAGCACCAACCATTTGTAATTCACCTCTGGCAAGTGCGGGTTTTAAAATATTTGCAGCATCCATAGCCCCCTCAGCAGATCCTGTACCTACAACAGTATGCAGTTCGTCTAAAAACATTATTATTTGACCGGAGGCTTCAACAACCTCAGTAATTATGTCTTTTAGACGGCTCTCAAACATACCTCTATGTGAAGTTCCTGCAATAATACTGGCAAGATCCAATGCAAAAACTCGCTTGCCTCTTAAAGGCTCAGGAACACTACCGGATATTATTCTTTGAGCTAAACCTTCAACGATCGCAGTTTTTCCCACCCCCGGATCTCCGATTAAAACCGGATTGTTTTTCGTACGTCTTGATAAAATATGAACTACACGCTCAATTTCGTCTTTTCTACCAATAACAGGGTCAAGTTTATCTTGTTTTGCTAGTTCTGTAAGATCTCTACCGAATTTATCCAGTTTTGACACTTTTGTAGATGTTTCTTCCATAACTTCCTCATAGCACACCTCACATAGCGCCATATAGACCTGACGGCCTTCGATTATTTTATTAAACGGGATTTTTGCAGGTCTTTGACCGCATCTATGACATAAAACCATGTAGAAAGTATACCATCAATTAGCACTTGGTCAATAGGAATGATAATAAGTTGAATATGCAATATTTATTGTTATAATGATAAATAACACATACTATGAAGGAGCTGTATATGAATATCTACGCGTACACTTGGTTGCTGATTGCTCTACATGGCTTTAAT
>CAZPYT010000031.1:0-9966 GCA_964590955.1 uncultured Candidatus Saccharibacteria bacterium
AAATAATATGAATTTTAGTCAACAAAATCAAGAAAAAACACTTATCATCATTTTCTATCAAATTGATGTTGCCCTGCATAAAAATAACTACTATAATTAATTCACTTATGTACAATACAAATTCAACTAAAGAAAAAAAATTCTTTGGTGGTTTTAATTTCATTGTAGTATTTTGGGTGCTTTTATCAATTTTTCGTTTGAGTGTTATTGTTAAGGATAATCCGCTGTCTGAGTTATTTCAGTTTGATTTATTTACATTATTGATTCCTTTGCTGTTTTTGACAGTGATGAACGTGCTAATGGGTATTTCACTGTTTTTTCCGCAGAGACAAAATCATATGTGGGTACTTTCTTTGTTAATAGTTACAGCAACGGTTGTTACACTAAATACATTTCAGGATAAATTGACTCTCTATAAAGAGGGCAAGCTCACTCAAAGTACTGTTTATAATTTGCCTTATTAAAGGCGGGAACTGTGTCTAAAGCATTTAAATTTTCCAACTCTGATATTGTTCTTTTACTTAAAGAGGTTTTGTCTGCAATGGAAGTAAAGAATTACAATTTTTTTCGCATTCGTGCGTATCAAAATGTAATATCGGTTATTGACAGTCTCACTCAAAGTGTCTTCAATATGTGGGAAAATAATAGGCTTGATGATATTCCGGGTTTAGGGCAGACGCTAAAAAGCCACCTTAATGAATTGTTCACTGCAGGAAGAGTTGTAGAATTTGATTCAATTAGACATGATTTACCCCAAGGGATGTTTCCATTGATTGGATTAAGAGGTATAGGCGCCAAAAAAGCTTTTAAACTGGCCCTAGCTTTTAAACTTGATGATAGAGACTCAGCTTTGGATAAAGTTGTCGATGCTGCTAACGAGAATAAAATTAGGGTATTACCAGGATTTGGGGAAAAGTCAGAAACTCAGATTTTAGAGGCAATTTCTTCCATAAAAATGACAAAAAACGAGAAAGAAAGGATGCTTTTGATAACAGCTGAGATAATTTCTGACAGAATAATTGCATATCTAGAAAAGCATCCGGAAATTGATGATGCGATCTCGTTAGGTTCTCTTAGAAGAAAAAATAGTACAGTGGGGGATTTGGATATCGCCATAAAAACAACTAACCCTGAGGTGGCGATAAATCACTTTTTAAAGTTTAGTGAAATTGAAGAAGTTTTGGCTAAAGGTGAACAGAGAGTCTCTGTTGTTCTGGCTAATGATGTTCAAGTGGACATTAGAGTATGCTCCTCCGCTAATTATGGCTCAATGCTGCAGTATTTTACGGGTTCAAAGGCGCACAATATCGTTTTGAGAACATACGCATTGGAAAAGAAAAACTGCTCATTGTCTGAATATGGCATAAAAAAGAATGGAAAGTTGTATGAATTCCCGGAAGAAGAGGCTTTTTATAAGTTCTTAGATCTACAATATATCACTCCTGAACTGCGCCAGGGCAAATCTGAAGTTGACCTAGCGTCAAAGGGAAAACTTCCTAAATTAATTACACTTTCAGATATAAAAGGTGACATTCATACTCATACAATTGCCTCTGATGGCCTAAACACCTTGCAGGAAATGGTACATTTCGCTGAAAAATTGGAATATGAGTATATTGGGATTTCGGATCATGCTCCAAGTGTTCAAAGCAGAGGCTATGACGAAGTTGCAAAAATTATTGAGACTGCTAAAAGGAGCATTGGTGAATTTAATAGGACCCAAAACAAAATAAAGGTATTGTTTGGATACGAAATAAATATTTTGGCAGACGCTACGATATCGTTACCCGATGAACTTATTAAAGAACTTGATTATGGTATTGCAGGTATTCACGGTGCTTTTAAGCAAGATAGAGAACAAATTACAAAAAGATTAATTGCTGCAGCTGAAAATCCGTTTATAAATATGATCGCTCATCCTAGTGGGAGAATAATAAACCAAAGAGAGCCTGCTGATATTATCTGGCGGGAAGTATTTGCTGCTGTAAAAGCAAATGACAAGATTTTGGAAATTGATGCCCAGCCTGACAGACTTGATCTGGCGGATGATCTTGTAGAAGAAGCTATTACTAGGGGGATATATTTGGCAATAAGTACCGATGCCCATGCGGTAGAGCAACTTGATTTAATGAAGTACGGTATAAATGTTGCTCGCAGAGGTTGGTGTACCGCAAAAAACATTATAAACACATCTGACTATGATCAACTGGTAAAGATACTTGCAAAAACATCAGCAAGATCTGCTAGAATATAACTATAAATTTGAAAGGTATTTTTATGAGCGCACCACTAATTTTATTAATTGTTTTAGTATTAGCAGCAGGCTTTGTTATATCTTTATATAACTCACTGCAAACTTTGAAAGTTCGTATAAAAGAAGCATGGAGCCAGATTGATGTGCAGCTAAAAAGGAGAATTGATCTTATACCTAACTTAGTCGAAACAGTAAAAGGATATGCATCGCATGAAAAAGAAGTATTTGAGAAGGTAACCGAAGCAAGATCAGCCTTGATGAGTGCCAATACCGCAAAAGCAGCCGGGGATGCGGATGCTATGCTTACAGGGGCTCTTGGTAGATTATTTGCTGTAGCTGAGGCATATCCGGAATTAAAAGCGCAAGACGGATTTTTGAATTTACAAAAAGAGCTTTCAGATACTGAAGATAAAGTTGCCTATTCAAGACAGTTTTATAACAGTGTCGTGAGAGATTTTAATCAGAAAATTGTGGTGTTTCCTTCAAATCTAATTGCCGGAATGCTTGGTTTTAAGGCAGAAGAGTTTTTTGAAGCGGAGGAAGCCGATAAAGAACCTGTAAAAGTCGACTTTAAGGCCTAATGGCAAACATATACAACCATATAGCTAAAAATAAAAGAGAGACTGTTCTTATAGTAGGGATATTTGTATCAGTTATTACTCTCATTGGTTACTTTTTTGGTGAAACACTTGAACCCGGCAGTGGCTTGTTTTTTACAAGCTTAGCTTTAATATTTTCAGGGATATCAGGATTTACTTCTTTTTACTTTTCAGACAAAATTGTGTTAGCTTTATCTGGAGCTCAAGAGGTGCAATATCAAGACAGTCCGTATTTGCATAATCTTGTAGACAACATGTGTATTGCTTCAGGTCTGCCAAAACCCAAAATCTATGTTATTAATGATACCGCTATGAATGCCTTTGCTACAGGCAGAGATCCACAGCACAGTGTTATTTGTTTTACTAGCGGAATTGTAAATTCATTGGAAAAGCGCGAGTTGGAGGGTGTAGTTGCTCATGAACTGTCCCACATACAAAACTATGATATACGACTTATGTCTATCGTCTCCATTCTTGTAGGAACAATCACACTATTAGCCGATTGGCTAACAAGAGGCATGTTTTATGGCAAAAAAAGAAATTCTCGGGGTAGTTCTGAACTATCCGGTATTCTAATGCTAGCGGGATTTGTCTTGGTAATACTAAGTCCGATAATATCTGCGTTAATTAAACTTGCAATGAGTCGAAATCGAGAATATTTAGCAGATGCTTCCGCTGCTATGATGACAAGGTATCCACAAGGGCTGGCAAGTGCTTTGCGCAAACTTTCTACGGATAATGAAATTCTCGAAGCTGCAAACGGTGCTACAGCCCACTTGTACATAGCTAATCCTTTAAAAAATCACAATGTTGTGTCTAATTTATTCAATACGCATCCTCCTATAGAAGATAGAATTAAACGTTTAGAGTCAATGTAGGTTATGCTATATTACGATAATGACAGCTACTAAATTATCAAAAGAAGAAATATTACATATTGCTGCATTATGCAATTTACAGTTGAGTGCAGACGATATTACAAGGTTGTCAGAAATTCTTGGAGATTCAATAGACTACATTGATGTGCTTAGAGAACTTGATACAAAATCTGTCCAAGAAACTTATCAAGTAACCGGGCTGACAAACATCTATCAAGAAGATGATGACGTGCAAACCACTCTTTCACAGGAAGAGGCTTTGCAAAATGCGTCAGAGAGAATTAAAAATTTGTTTGGCACAAAGGCAGTTTTTGACAGATGAACAGAGAACTTAATGAACTGACCATATATTCAGCTGTAGCTGGCTTGAAAGAGCAAAAGTTTACTTCAGTAGATCTTACAAAAGCTTGTATAAAAAGAATTAAACAGGTTGATTCTAAAATAAAAGCGTTTTTAACTCTAACAGAGAGCACCGCACTTATACAAGCTGAGAACGCAGATAAAACAATAAGAAAATTAGGTAAAAAAGCATGGGAAAAACACCCCCTATTGGGTATACCCTATGCATGCAAAGACAATTATTCCACAAAAGGGATTCGCACTACTGCATCTTCAAAAGTTCTTGATAATTATATTCCTCCGTATGAGTCAACTGTCACACTTAAACTAAAGGAGGCAGGCGCAGTTTTATTAGGCAAAACTAATATGGATGCGTTTGCACACGGTTCAAGTACTGAAACAAGTGATTATTTTAAGACAGCTAATCCTTTTGATCTCACAAGATCTCCCGGCGGTTCCTCAGGAGGTTCTGCAGCAGCGGTAGCTTCAAATATGTGCATATTTGCTATTGGAAGTGAGACTGCGGGCAGTATCAGAGGTCCTGCGTCCTGGAGTGGTGTAACAGGCCTAAAACCTACATATGGACGTGTCAGCAGATATGGGGTTGTAGCTATGGCTTCGTCAACCGACTCACCCGGACCAATCACAAAAGATGTAAAAGATGCGGCTCTGTTATTGTCTATTATTGCCGGGAAAGACCAGAATGACGCAACCTCAGCTCCTGCGAAAACAGAAGATTACACGTCGTTAACAGCAAAAGATTTGAAAGGATTGCGAATAGGCATTCCCAAGTCGTATTTTAAATTAGATTTAGAAAAAGACGTTCGCGCTGCTGTACTGAACGCGCTAGAAAAATTTAAATCACTAGGCGCTGAACTTGTAGAAATGGACTTAATTGACCCAAAATATTCAATTGCGGTATATACAATATTGCAGAGATCCGAGGTATCTTCTAATCTGGCACGTCTTACAGGTGTGCGCTATGGCCGGGATAGATCCTATTTTGGATTTGAAGCCAAAAAACGTATGATGCTAGGAGCTTATACCCTTAGCTCCGGTTATTATGATGCGTATTATGCAAAAGCACAAAAAGTAAGGACGTTGTTAATTGAGGATATGAAAAAAGCTTTTTCAAAAGTAGCTATTATTGCGGCGCCTACGATGCCTTGTGTGGCTATCCCACTTGGAGAATCAGAAAAACAGCCTATGTTTGGAGAAATGAGTGATGTCTTAGCTGAGCAAAGTTCCATTGCAGGAATATGCGCCATTTCTATACCCTGTGGTATGTCCCAAGGGCTTCCAATTGGTATACAATTAATGGGAAATATGTTTAATGAAAAAACGCTGTTAAGTGCAGCAAACATATATCAAAATAGTACAAAATTTCATGAGGAGATATACAACCTGAAGTTGTAATCGTAAAGAAATATGAACCCATCAAGTTTATTTGGCTTGTTACTTATAACATTGTTCATAGTCGGAGCAATAATTGTAGGAAATTTTCTTTTAGCAAGTGTACTTGGCCTTAAAGTGTCGGAATTACCCCCATTTCTAAAGTTCCTGTCTCACTTAGTAGGGGCGTTTCTACTCGGACTAGTAGTAAAAAAGTTTTTTATTAGATAATGGTATTTAATCTTTTTAAATTTTTAATTCCTTTACCAAGAGGGAGAATAATTCGTGATCTTACTAGAACAAACGTAGTGAGTGATTGGCAGAATATAGATATCCTTTTAACACAAAAAGGCCCAAGTCAACTAAAACAAGCGCTGATATCCGCGGACAAGGCTTTGGATAATGTATTGAAAGACAAAGTTTCCGGTGAGACTATGGGAGAGCGCTTGAAAAATGCACGAGATTTGTACGACAGAGAGTTATACAATAAGATATGGCAGTCGCATAAAATGAGAAATTCATTGGTTCATGAAAGTGGATATGAACCTCCTTATCATATGCTGATTTCCGGTGTTGAAACTTTTCGCACAGCAATAAAAAAATTAGGATTAAAATTATGAGCTATCCGCTAAATCTTGTAAAACAATTTAATAAACAGGATTTTAAATATATAATGTCTCCTTTGATTATATTGTTTGTTTTTGTGTTTTTTGCAGTATTGATATTTCCAAAGCCGGCAAAAATTCAAAAAGATGGCGTGTTAAAAGATTGTAAGTGTTTTGGCTTATCTGCTTCTCCCAAACCGACAAAGGGTGTGCATGCCGGTGAAGCATATTGTTTGGGAATACCCGTGAGTTGTGTTTATACAAAGATTTCAGGGAAATAAAATGTACAATTTAGTATTAGGTCTAGAAATTCACATTCATATAAAAACAAAAAGAAAGATGTTCTGTAGATGCTCTGCAGATATTTATAATGCCGAACCAAATACCCATACTTGTCCTACATGTTTGGGGTTACCCGGTGCCTTGCCTGTACCTAATCCTCATGCTGTTAGGATAACCCAGCTTTTAGGATTAGCTTTCGGATGCGATATCGCTCAAAACTCAAGATTTGACCGAAAACACTACTTTTATCCTGATTTGCCTAAAGGATATCAAATTAGCCAATATGAACAACCATTATGTCAAAACGGTTCAGTAATACTGTCTACAGGAAAGATTGCCGAACTTGAGAGAATTCATCTCGAAGAAGACACTGCAAAATCTATCCATGAGCACAATAAAACTATGATCGATTTTAATATGAGCTCAATGCCTCTAGTAGAAATCGTAACAAAGCCATGTTTTGAGACAATTGAGGATGCTGTTGAATTTTGCAAAATCGTACAAAAAACGGTTCGTGAATTAGGTTTGGGAGATGCTGACATGGAGAAAGGTCAAATGCGTTTGGAGCCGAATATATCGCTTAGAACTGACGAAATGAAAAGCAAAAATGAGCTGGCAAAATACAAAGTAGAAATTAAAAACATAAATTCCTTTAAATTCATGGAAAAAGCTGTAAATGCTGAAATCGAAAGACAGCGTGAGCTTTTGGAAAAAGGTGTTACCCCAAAACAGGAAAATAGGGGATTCAACGACAAAACAGGAAAAACAGTGAGTCAGAGATCAAAGGAAGATGCTCATGATTATCGATATTTCCCGGAGCCTGATATTCCACCGATGAAATTTTCAAATGTTTACTTATCAGAGTTAGCAAAAGAATATAAGATACTGGTTGAGTCTACTCCGGACTTTAAAAAAGAGAAAATATTAAGCGTGTATGGATTTGCTCAAAAATTGGTCTCACAAGCAAAAGAGCTGTTATCTATAGAAGAGGTGGAAAAATTTCAACATGTCAGCGAAAAAACCGGTAACCCCAAAGAAGTCTTAAATATAATGTTGAATAATAAAGAAGCAAGAGCAATGAGTGAAAAAGAGTTAGCAGAATTTATTTCAGTAAAAAAAGATACAGTCTCTGATGAAGAAATATTAGAGAGAATGACTGATAAAGCCCTTGCAAATAATCAAGATGCTGTGGCTTCATATAAATCCGGAAAAGAGAACGCACTGCAATTTTTAATGGGAATGGTAATGCGCGAGTCAAAAGGTAAAGCTGACGCAGCTGCAGTAAGACAAATTCTAATTGAAAAAATAAAATAATGATGACAGCCGAAATGGAACTCAAGTTTGATCAAAACAGTCCTAAATTTGAATATATTACCGAAGAAAAAAGGGCGAATGAAGTCTTAGAATTTCTTAAGAATGAAAAAATAGTATCCATTGACGTTGAGGCTAGCGGATTGGACCCCTATACTGATTTTTTGTTTCTAGTACAAATCGGAACCCCGGAATGTGCGTATATTTTCGATACAAGAAAAGTTGACTTAAAGAAACAATCAGGATTTAGAGAAATTCTTGAAGACCCGAAGAAAATTAAAATATTTCAAAATGCAAAATTTGACTATAGTTATATTAAAGTTAAATATGGCATAAAAACTGTAAATATTTTTGACACCATGCTGGCCGAAGGTGTATTGACAGCCGGACTAGGTTTGGGGATCAGTCTTGATGAGATTTCTAAGAGGAGAATTGGTCTAGATAGTGACTTATACAATAGGAAAAAAGATTTTCAAGTATCGTTTAATGAACTTCCAAGAAATGCAAGAATATCGGATGAGCAATTGGCATATGCTGCGCTGGATGTTCTGGTGCTGCACCCGATAATGGATGTACAAATTAAAATGCTGCATAGAGAGGACCTTTTAAAAATAGCAAAGCTTGAATTTGCAGTAGTCTCTGTTGTCTCTGAAATGGAATTAGCCGGTGTTTTTATAAATACAAAAAGGTGGCGTGAAATTATTAGGGATATTTCAAAAAAAAGAGATGAGTTGGCAAAAGAATTTCAAGCTGCCATTAGACCTTACTATCAAACAACCCAGTTTGGCTTATTTGGCGGTGTAGCTGACTCCGTAAATATAAATAGCAGTACCCAGTTAATGGATTTATTTAATAATAGATTAAACTTGAATTTACCGTCTACCGGTGACAGCATCTTATCAAGAGTAAAACATCCCATTGTAGATATTTTGAGGAAATATAGAGGGTATGAAAAATTAATTTCTACATATGGTGAAAAATTACTCAGTAAGATCAATAAGAAAACACACAGAATCCACCCTGACTTTTTGCAAATTAGAACAGCAACAGGCAGATTTGCCTGCAACAATCCAAATTTACAGAATATCCCCAGAAATTCAAAAGAAGTACCTTTTAGAGAATGTTTTAACCCTGAGCCTGGAAATAAACTTGTTGTTTCTGATTATTCTTCCTTCGAGATGAGAATCTTAGCCGATCTGTCAGGTGATGAAAAAATGAAACATGCTCTTAATGAGGGACTGGACATTCATTCTTATACTGCCTCTCTTATGTTTGATAAACCATATTCTGAAGATTTTAAGAAGCTTTATCCGGACTTAAGGCAAATAGCAAAGCCTATTGGATTTGGGTTAATGTATGGAATGGGTGCACCGGGTTTAGTTTCACAGATTTATCTACAGACAGGAAAAGACATTTCTGTCGAAGAAGGTGAGGATTTAATAAAAAGGTATTTTGCGTCATATCCGAAAGTCCAGAAATTTCTAGAGGATACCGCAAGAAATGCAGTAAATCGAGGATGGAGTGTCACCCCGGCAGGAAGAAAACGCTGGTATAAAAAACCGGATAGAACCGACCCTGATTTTAGAAGAAAAATTTCATCAATTGAACGCGAAGCCAAAAATCACCCTATTCAGGGTACAAATGCCGATGCAATTAAATATGCGCTTGTTTTTGTTTATGACCGTATCCAAAAAGAAAAGCTGGACGCATCAATAATTTCCACGGTGCATGACGAAATTGTGTGTGAAGTGAAAGAGGATATTGCAGAGTATTTTGCAGGTTTACTAAGCGACGAAATGATTAAAGCCGGAAAACTGTTTATTAAAGACGTCGTGATTTTATCAGAGCCTTTCGTTGGTGATGTGTGGGAACATTAAATCCCGCAATCGATGTCTCGGTGACTGCGGGATTTTTTATTAAAAGACTATAGTGAGTCCAAGTAATAGGACTATTTCTGCGCTTAATTCTGTAACTTTTCCTCTTATAACTATATCCTGTATGTCGTTATGCCCGTTCATCAGACCATTCCATACTTGTGAAAACCCCCTGGTTTTTAGCGTGGGCCATACGATGTCCTGGCTATATCCGAATGAGTAGAAGAGACTGAATATAAAAGTAGCTACTCTGAACAAATTTTTATTTCTTTCAGGTCCAATCCCGCTGTTGAATGCGTTCATGATTGCAAATGACGAGACAAAGAGGATCAGAATCATTAACACTGAGTGCAATCTTCTTTGTTTTGTTCCCGGTTTCATCAGTCTGGATCCCAGCATAGCTGCAATGGGTATATTAAAGCCATGTAGAGC
>CAZPYT010000032.1:0-9850 GCA_964590955.1 uncultured Candidatus Saccharibacteria bacterium
TTTTCTTTTATTCCTTTTGTAGATGCCCAGACTCGTTTGATGCTAGGCAAAAAAATGAAGGATTTGTACCATACTCCTAAAGTTAGATAAAATTACGGTACAATTTTATGACAACTACAAAAACAAATATTCAACTCACAAGATTATTTTCGAAGTTTGATTTAACAATCCAGGACATCAAAAGGCGTTTTTTTTCAGTTATTACTACCTTTATATTTGTTAATCTTGCCATCATACTATTTCAGTTTTTTTATTTGCAATTTCGCTATGAATACATAAATGATCTGGTGCCGTTTTGGTATACGCGTACTTGGGGGGATCTTCAATTTGGCAGGAAAGAGTTTTTATATTTTATTCCGTCAATATCTCTTTTTACTACATTTATAGGATTATTACTTACTGTGCCGGTCAAGCGTTATTATATGCGTTTTGCATTACCGTTAATAAGTTATTTGACGACAATCGCAAATTTATTGTTATCTTTTGCTCTTGTTCGAATTATTTTGTCCGCGTCAGTTCCTTTTGAGCCTTTTGTTCCGCCTCTTTATGTAGAAATATTTGTGCCGGGAGTACTGGCCTTTTTGCTTAGCCAGTTTGTTTTACCTCAATTTATAAAATATGCACAGGACCACGATTTAATGACAAACCCAACATTGCATCAGCACCCGGGCATGCTTTTATCTGAGCCTTCTGCGCGCGGAGGCGGCTTTGTATACGGTGTTTTGTTCATATTACTGGCTGTTATTTATGTGGGCTTTCCGTCAAATTTGTTAGCCTTTTATTTGGCACTGCTATTACTGTCTTTGTTAGGTTATATGGATGATTACCAAAATACCCATCCTGAAACAAAATTGCGAATTCTAGAAAACCCATTTATACGCCTAGTGTTTTTGTTTTTCATAGTCTCTATAGTATCCACACTGGGTACAAGGATTTTTGCAATATCAAACCCGCTTGGCGGAATTATGCCTATTGATTCAACAATAATTTCTGCCGTAATCACAACAGTGTGGATTGTATGGGTACTAAATGTATTGTCTTGGTCTAACGGAATAGATGGCCAATACGCAGGTATTATTGGTGTCGCCAGCGTTTTATTGGTTTTATTAGCCCTCAGATACGAGGTGATAACTTTAGAGCACAAACGCGTTGCAGTCTTAGCTGCGCTTTCGGCTGGGCTAAGTCTTGGTTTTATTAGATTTACATGGCATCCCTCGAAGATCATGTGGGGATTTGGTGCAATGAGCGCGGGCTTGGTGTTGTCAGTGCTTTCTATTTTGATCAGTAGCAAGATTATTACGTCTATGGTTATTATTCTTATTCCATTTATGGATGCGTCTGTTACTGTTGTTAGGAGAATCTTACAGGGAAAGAACCCCTTAAAAGGTGATCGCGGTCATTTACACCATTTATTACTAAACCGTGGGTGGAGTGTACGTAAAATTGCAATTTTTTATTGGGTAAATACGGCATTTTTCGGCTACTTAGGATATTTGACTGCCGACAAACTTACAATACAAGCCGGTTTAACAATTGCGGGCATTGCAGGATTCATACTAATTTTATTGAATCTTAAACTGAGAAAAGATATCATTGCCATGAAAAATCCGCTGCCTGATTAATATTTATTTAATTTTCTGCCTTTATTGTTTTAATATGCGCATCTTGCTCGTAGACAGCGATCTGGACGTATTTGAAAAACTTAAAACAGACTACATTGTAGATGTTGCCTGTGATTCAGAAGAAGGAATTTACCTTTCGCAGGTTAATGACTATGCTGCAATTATTGTGGAATCAAGTTTGCCTGATTTTTCCAAGTTAGATTTTTGTAAACAAGCCCGAAGTTTTGACAATAACATTCCGATATTGGTTTTGATGGGGAATTCTGACATTGATAAGCGCATAGACACTTTGAAATGCGGAGCCGATGCCGTATTATCCAAGCCCGTAAGTATAGAAGAACTGCAGGAGTATCTTAGGATTTTGATTGCCCGTGCAAATAACATTGGTAATACGTCAACTATTAGTGTAGATGATTTATCTTTGGATTTAGCATACGTTCACGTTGCCCGAAATGGTATGCCTATTTCACTACGTAGAAAAGAATATGAGATCTTAAAGTATTTGATGATAAATTCAGGCAAAATAATCTCAAAAGAAAAAATACTGGAAAATGTATGGGACATGGGCTATGAAGTGCAGTCAAACACATTAGAAGTCCACATGAAAAGCTTACGGGATAAAATTGATCGTGATTACGATAAGAAGCTGATCAAAACTGTGTATGGGTTTGGGTATAAGATTTGCGGATAACGGAGTGAAAAAAAAGTAATGCATAATTTGAAAACCGGATTGCCCGGGTTGCTTAATGTGATTACAGCTGCAGAAAACTGATATACTTTGCGTGTGAAACTCCTGTCATTCTTATTTTTACTGATAATGTTTTTTATAATATTTTTTCTAATGCACAATATCTTATTTAAGTTGGCACATAACTATCTAAATATTCCCTGGCTTTGGTGGGTTAAAGATAAGCATTTTGGAATGGGCTGTGAGTTTTGTCCTCCTCAAACTCTTTGTGATTGTCCTCCTATTCTCCAGCCGTTCGCGATTGTTTTTCATTTTGTTGTTGTGACTATTTTGAGTGTCTATTTGTTAAGACTCACAATCGGGTTGATGCACAGTCTGCATTCCAAATTAAAAAGCTAATAAAAAGTTGTGCATACACAGTACTTTTCGCAATAAACAACTATGACTGATATACTAAACATATGATAGGCACGCTTTATCAAATTATTCGTACGGCTCGTCCGCGACAATGGATAAAAAATTTCAGTGTTTTTGCAGCGCCGTTATTTTTTGGTAACCTTTTAGAACCCGTTGTTTTTATAGCTTCTCTCAAAGCATTCTTTGCATTTAGTGCAACATCTTCAGCAGCATATTTTATAAACGATATTATTGATGCTCCGAAGGATCGCCTACATCCAATAAAGAAAAATCGTCCGATAGCCTCGGGTAAATTGTCTGAAAAAATTGCGTGGATTTGTGCATTTACTCTTGTTTTTGGGGCTTTGTATTATTCGGTTTTATATATTGGAACTTTTTTTGCGTTTGCTTTAATAACGTATATTTTAATCCAGATATTTTATACCTTATATATAAAAAATGTGATTATTCTGGATTCATTGACAATAGCCGCACTTTTTGTAATAAGGGTTTTTGCCGGTGGCTTTGCTTCTGACACTTCGGTTTCTTCTTGGCTGACACTCGCCACCATAGGTCTTTCTCTTTTGCTGGCATTTGGAAAAAGGCGCTCGGAAAAAACTTTGTTAACCAAATATAATGAGGATTCGTCGCAGGGAAAAACTCGAACCACACTAAAACATTATCCCGATAACTTGTTGGATAGTATGATCTCGATGTCTGCTACATATTCGATAATTACGTATTCATTGTTTGTTTTTCAAATATCGCCAGAAAAATTCAACCCTTCTCTTGCACCGTTTTTACCTTCTATTTTAAGCAGTCCAAAATGGATGATGCTTTCTATACCAATTGTTATTTATGGTGTTGCCCGATACCTTTATGTTATTTACGAAAAACAAGAAGGTGAGTCCCCGGATAGAGTATTGCTGTCTGACTATCCGCTGCTGATAACTATTGTGGTTTGGGGCTTGTTTGTCTTAGGTGTGATTTATGGGCTTCCCAGCACAAATTGACTATAGGATAGCAATGCGATAAAATATCCAACAATCATAGAAGGAGGAGTAGATGTTAATTATCCATTTATATTTGTCTTTGTATTTGGCGATGTTTATACACGAAGCCAGTCATTACTTAACAGCCGTTGCACTTAAAATAAGAGTAAGCAAATTTCATGTTGGAGTATTCAATTTTGCTGTATTTACAACCTGCCGTACACTTTTTATGTTTGGCTGGTTACCGATATCAGCTGGTATTTATGTAGCTGAGCCGGCGTTTATAGACGAAAGCGCTCCAACAGCGAAAGAAGTAACAAAAGGTGTATTAGTTGCTTTAGCCGGATCCTTAGCAAATCTTTTTTTGGGCTGGATAATCTTAACAAGTGCAGGTGGGTTATCGTTCCGGGAAGTGCTTATAGCTGGTTATGATTATGTTTCTATGCTGGTCAATCTGGTTATGTATATAGGCCACATTACAGACACTTTGCCGAAATCTGTACTGCTTCTAGACCTAGTGTTTACAGGTTCATTTTTTGTTAAGTGTGGCGTAATAAACATATTAGTGGGAGTTGTAAGTATTTTTCCAGTATTTACAAAATCCAGCCATTCTGATTCAGTAAAAGCAGCTGGGTTGATTCTTCACTATTTGATAAAAAGGAAAAAATAAAAAAAAGGCATCATCAAAAATATTGCTGATGCCTTCACTTTATTATCATATGTTCATCTGAATACGACAAATTATTTATTAATGCCCACTATTGAATATTTATATCAGTTTCCAATGTATCTTCAGTCCCATCCATTCTTACAGTCGCATTTTCTCTTTCTATGACAGGTTGTCTACCGTATCTGTATTTTTGTTCGGACAATACTTGTGTTTTATTGGGGTCTATTCGTAGTAAAGATACTGAAGAAGCAGGCAATGCAATAATTGCCCACAACAACGCAAACAATCCTGTGTTGACAAAGAAACTTCCTATTTTATCTACCCTTCGCGGGTCATACGGTTTCATTATTTTTCTCTTATAAAAACATCTACAGGTGTCTCATCTTCAATATATTCACCTTCTGCCTTTTTTAATTCTATCTCGTTTTCTATATCAAATACTAGTACACCGGTTGATATAAAGCTTAACGCAAGGCTTATCCATAATACCCACGGGTATATTAGATTAGACAAGACCAGAATTACGGTTACAGCAGAAATAAGGTACAAATATGCAAGCCAGATAACCCCTTGTGAATACAATTCGAACGAACTTTGAATCAAAACAGAAAGTCTGTAATGAAATAATTTTGCGGATAATCCCGGACTGATATGTGTGTCATGAAATAAAAACGCCTTAAGTAAAATGTATAGAAGTCCCAGCGCCAAAACTACTACCATGGCTATGGTTGAATATGAATTGACATACAGGTAGTCTTCATGAGACGAAAACACAAAACCGGTAGCGTCTACTGCAAACTGAATTCCCCCAAGGTAACTGATCATAACAACAGATATTACTCTTGCCGACAATAATAAAATTGCCGGAACTACTGCTTGGTCTATTAATCTAATTAGTGTTCTTGATATCATGGCAGGCTATAATAATGATAGCATGAAAAAGTTTTTAAGTAATACAATATTTAACTTATATATAGTTTTGTTTTTTTTGCTGCCTTTAGTTTTTACAAAAAATACAAGTGAGTACTACGAACTTCCTAAAATGTTTTTTATGTATATATTTGGGTCTCTGATAGTTTTTTTGTTTGTTCTTAAAGTTATCTTGTTTGAAAACAGTTTAAAAAATATTAAAAAGCCTGACTTTGCGATAATCGCATATCTTTCAGTAATTTTATTATCTACCTTGTTTTCGTCACATATATACACATCGTTGTGGGGTTATTATTCACGTTTTAATGATGGTTTTGTTTCTATTCTAATTTTTGCCGGATTGTATTTGGTAGCAGTAAATTCATTTGACGCGTCGAAAAAAACTTTACTCTTAGATGCCGGTTTATTATCTGTTTTACCAATTAGTTTATATGCTGTTTTTCAAATTTTTTCGGTGGATCGTGTTTATTCGACATTTGGTCAGCCTAACTGGCTTGCAGGTTATTTAATTTTTTACATTCCGCTATTAATTAAGAAAATACAAACCAACAATCATCCCTATTTTTGGGGTTTGGCTTTGCTGGTTGCTGTTGTGAGTTTATGGTTCACCTTTTCATTGTCAGGTATCTTAGCTTTATTGTTTATTGTTGCATATTTGGCTGTTAATAAGAAAAACTTTGCCTATATCGGAATATTTTTTATATTGTTAGCTGCATTGAATTTTAACTATTTAAAAAGCAGAGTTTCCGATTCCATTACTTTTAATCATGCTGATCCCGGTGCCTACAATATATCTGATTCTAATGTGATAAGAATCGGCTTGTGGAAAAGTACGCTTGCGCTTTCTACAGCAAACGCAAAAAACTTTTTTGTGGGAATAGGACCGGAGACATTTCCATATCAGTTTCCTTTTTATCGCGACCCAATTTTGAACTACTCTTCTGAATGGGATTACATTTTAAATAAGCCACACAATTATTATCTGGAAATCTTAGCAGAAAGCGGAGTTGCTGCCCTTTTTGCATTTTTATGGATTCTGAGAGAATTTCTTAAAACTAAAGATCGCTACCTACTGGCAGGATTTTATGGTTTTGCTATCACTTTGTTTTTTGGGTGGCCCACAGTCTATACGGCATTTTTATTTTGGATGTGGCTTGCTTTTACAGAGTCTTCCTGATTGTATAACCAGCCGTATTTTTTTATATCTATTCTGTATGTCTCGGTTACCTTTATCCCTTCTTTTTCCAGCATAAATTTTTGATCGTCTTTTGTTAGTTCATTGCCCCTGATGCTGATGAAACCGTTTGAATTAATTACTCGCCACCAGGGTATTGTGTCCTCACAATTTCGAAGAATATATCCTACAATTCTGGCCGCTCTGGGGGAATCTGCCAGTGCCGCAATTTGACCGTAACTAGCAACTTGTGCGTAAGGTATTCTTTTTATTATTTCAATAACCCGATTTTTAAAATTGTCCATACCGCAAGTATACCGTTAATTTTAGTGGTATAATCGGTGCAAATCGATAAGAGAGGAGAGTTATTATGTATCTTCCATTTCATATTTCGGGTTCTGATTTTATTCGAAAGGTTATAGTCGATTCTCCCGGATGCTCTTTCGGTAAGATCGCGCTTAGTCTGCATGAGAAAAAAAATCAAATAGTTGGAGCTTTTTGGATCTGTACTTTAGACGGTTGGTCATTTATACACAAGGTGGACTTGCCTGCACATATTTCTGAGGATGAAGTTTTCGGTACTTTACTGAGAGTTGTCTTTGAGAAAATGAAACGCAAAGAATCAGACACATCTTCCTTTGAATCTGCGTTGGAACGGCTTGGCAAATCGGCGGGTATTTCCTCGAAAATGTTTAAAAGGAAATATCGTCTTGCCCGGGGGCTTGTGGCTGTTTTTAGTCTGAGAGTACCTTGGCGTAGTTACATCTAGTTTTTTAGTAGCAGTCCTATTTTGGTCATTACCTTGACCCCGGACTGCTATTACTTTTTTTTCCCGCCAGTGTTTATAATTAAAATATGCAGAGAACTATCGCGTTTTTCTTTTCCACAATATTATTTATTTTATTTATAAGTACTGCTGTTAAGTTTTATATTGCTGAACTATACTACGCCGGCTCAAAAATTTATTTGGACAAAGGCGATCTAAACAAAGCACTTGAATATTCTACAAAAGCGGTGTCTTTAAATTCTAACGAACCTGCATATTTAAGACAGCGTGCAAAAGTTAATCTTGCCAATAAAATATTGCTTAATAACTCTGAGCTCACGGCAAACGCTTTGACGGACTTGCAAAATGCCGAAAATTTAAATCCTCATAATTTAGCAACGCTACGAAATCAAATTCCGCTTTATTATTATTTAGTAAATGATAGCGATATTCAAATTACCAGAAATTATTTTTATAAATTAAAGACAACGTACAAATCTGATCTTGGTTTGCTTGTAGATATCGCAAAATATGAAAAGCAACTTGGTTTGGAACAGGATTTTATTCTGACTAAAGATATGATATCAGTCTTGCGTCCGGATATTCTTGAGTGGCACGAAGATCTTAATTAGCGTCAATTATTGTGGATTTCTTTTCAGGTTCTATCTTTTTAGTATAAGTCGAAGAAACCCAACCCTCTAGTGTTTCCGAAACTTGAATTTTAACCCATCCCGGCTGTTCTTCTAAAACTGCGAACTTCAGGCCAACATCGACTTTTGATACTTCTGCTGAAGAAGAATTGGGTTCGCTTCTAACTCTCAGCCAGCCTAATCCTGTTGGAAGTATTTCAACCATATTATCGCTTGCCACTATCAGTGTTCCTTTCAATGTTTTTAGCGTTTCTTTAGCTGCGTCGGAAATTCCGGCGCCGTCAGATACCCTCCCAAGGTACGCACCTTTTTCTGAATCTTTAAGTTTTTCGATCTCATCCGGCTCTACTGCTGGGTTGCCCAAAGAGTCGTAAATATTTCCGTCATAATCAATATAATAGTTGAACACAAGTTCTTTATTTAAACCAATACCCTCAAGGTTAGTTCCACGGGTTTGATTCCAGTAAACTACCCCTTTAACCCAGGTACCCGGGTCTGCTGAAATTTCTTTGTTGTCTGTTGATGAATCGTATAAATTGTCGGACCCCTCGAACATAGAAACTCTTGAAGGCACCGGCATTGGGAACAATTTTACTGAAATATTCGATGTGTATCCGTTTTGAATTCTGATTCTTGTTTTTTGTGATTCATATCCTGTTTTTTCCACTCTTAAATCATAATCTCCTTCAGTCAGCTTGCTTGATGTGAATGGTGTTTTACCAATTTCTGCACTATCAATATATACAGAAGCACCGGAAGGTTCGGATATAATTCTTAACACAGTATCCGTTGTGTCTTCTTCGAACCATAAATCCTGTCCGCTCGAAAACAAGTCGGACACGCCTAAATCCCTTAGAATGCTCACATTGTGGATATATTTATCGCTGTTAGAGAGAAAATTGACTGTGGTTTCATACTGCCTGTTAGATGATCTCAAAGTAATTTTGTTTTGTCCCGGTACTAGGTCTTTTGTTTCGTACGGTGTAATACCAATATATTCATCATTTATATAAAGTTCAGCTCTACCGGTGAATATGTCAGCTGCGAGACCTGATTTTCCGCCAAAGTTTTTTATAAAGTTTAGGATGTTTTTGCCAAAGAACACTCCAATCAATGCTATAACAACCGCCGCAGCAATAATAGGTATTTTGTTATTTTTTCTTGGTTTGGCAGGCTGATATGGATTAACTGTTTGTAATGTTGATATTGACATAGATTGTGTATATGTCGGCTTTTTTGAACCAAGCCGTTTAACATTGTAGAAATCTTCTAATTTAGATTTTAAACCAAAATTAGAAAGAAAAAAATTGACTTATGGGGCAGTCAATGTTTACATGTGTAAATTAGCATGTAAATGCTAAAATAGCAATTGCGTTGTGATGTAATTTAGTAGTGATTTTTATGATTTTGTGCTTTGTTTTGGCCTGGTAGCCAAGTGGTAAGGCGAGGGTCTGCAAAACCCTTACACGCGGGTTCGATTCCCGCCCAGGCCTCCAAAACCGCGAAGTTCATCGTAGATGAACACCGTGGTTTTGTTGTCACCCTCCGGTTCGACTTTTAATGCTATAGCGCGTAGCGCTATAGATTAAATGCAAGGTTCTTTGTGTTGCAAAGGTTCTTATTCCCGCCCAGGACCTCAAAATATAATAAAAAAAGACCGGTGTTGCAGATTTACCGGTCTTAGTTTTTCTTTAGTTGTAAATTGGATAGTTGATCATGTATATACCCCATTTTTTTGCCGGATACATGTACATGATTGTTTGCACGGGTTTTCCGTTTTTCTTTGTTGTATGCCCCGCCAAGACATGATTCAACTCAAAGCAGTATTCTTCTATTACCGTGTGTTCTCCCGTAATTTCTTCGATTTTGACGATCTGCCCGTAGCGGTTCCAGTAATATGTGAGTTTATACCCCGTATCATTTCGTACACACGCTTCCAGAATTCCGCCATCTTCTTTATAA
>CAZPYT010000033.1:0-9411 GCA_964590955.1 uncultured Candidatus Saccharibacteria bacterium
TTGAAACCGGAAATGCTGAAGAATAACGAATATATAAACTGGGTTCCTGAACATTTGAAGGATGGTAGGTTTAAGCATGTTATTGAGACGTCTCCTGATTGGTGTATATCACGAGCTCGCTTTTGGGCGACACCAATGCCTGTTTGGAGAGCCGATGATGGAGATACCATTGTTGTGGGTTCCATTGGGGAATTAGAGAAATTATCAGGTCAAAAAGTTAAAGATTTACACAGGCCTTATATTGACGATATCGTAATTAAAAAAGGCAAAAAGGTTTATAAACGGATTCCAGAAGTATTGGATTCGTGGTTTGAAGCTGGGTCAATGCCCTATGGTCAAATACATTATCCCTTTGAAAATAAAGAAAAATTTGAAAGCAGTTTCCCCGGTGACTACATTGTTGAATATATTGCTCAGGTAAGAGCCTGGTTTAATGTGATGCACAGACTGTCAGTGGCGCTATTCGGTAAAAATTCCTTCAAGAACGTAATAACTACGGGAGTAATGGCAGGCAATGACGGCAGGAAAATGAGTAAAACCTATGGAAATTATACTGACCCCAAAGAGGTTCTTGAGAAAATAGGTGGTGATTCACTACGCTTATATTTAATGAACTCTCCTCTTATGTTGGGGGAAGGTGCAAATTTTGATGAAGTAGAACTGAAAAATAAATCCCGTAATGTACTAAACCCGCTATGGAATTCATTGAAATATTTCTTAATTTATGCGGAAAAGCACAATTTTTCACCTGATTTTGAAGGGGTACCTGAAGCTATACATCCCTTAAATAAATGGATTTTAATCAGATTGCATCAGACTATTAAAGAATTTACCGAAAATATTGAGCAATACCATGTACCACAAGCAGTTTCTCCAATTGAAATATTTATCGATGACCTTTCTCGCTGGTATGTACGAAGATCTAGAGATCCTATCGCTGATGGAAATAATGAATTTTTAAATATATTTTATTATGTTTTATCCGAATTTTCTAAAGCGTGTGCCCCTGTTATACCCTTTATGGCTGAAGTATTACATTTACACTTGGACAAAGACAAATCAGAATCGGTGCATTTGCTAAATTATCCTGAATATTCAATGCAAATTCTTGCTGATGAAGACGATATAGTAGGAAAAATGCAAAAAACCAGAGAAATTGTAAGTTATGCTTTGTCTGTGCGCGTAGGCGAAAAAATAGCAGTAAGACAACCACTAGCTAAGCTTTTTATTGTAGGAGACGATAAACTAGATGCAACATACGAAGAAGTAATCAAAGAAGAAATTAATATAAAAGAGCTGGAATTTACTAAAATTCCGCCGACTCACAACAACTTAAAATCTGATCCTGAAGGCAAAATATTTTTAGACACTAACCTAACGGATGAACTTATTCTTGAAGGAAAAGCAAGAGATTTTATTCGTAAAATTCAGGATTTAAGAAAACAGCAGAACTTAAATGTTAACGAGTTTGTTATAGTTACGTATGATATTAAGTCCGTAGATAGAAGAATGATTAAAGATTATGGTGATTATATACAAGCAAAAGTAATCGCTAAAAAACTTGTCGAAGGTGATGCCCTGAGGGTTGACCCTGCTTCCATAAATGCTTAAAAATGTGAGCGCTTCATTGATAATTTGTCCAATATTAATTTTCTCATTCGGGTTGTTGACGCTTATGTCTTCGTCCCCGGATTTGGTACGCAGCCATATAGTATATTTTCTTTTGGGTATTATTGCTTATTACATATTTTCTCAACTTGACTATTCGCTATTTAGCCACATACACAGATATATTTTTGGTATAGGGGTGTTCTTACTTGCATTAACCTATTTATTTGCAGAAACAAGGTTTGGTTCTGCCAGATGGTTGCATCTTGGGCCATTTAATTTTCAACCGTCTGAGTTTGTAAAATTTTCATTAATATTAACTTTTTCCGCTATTATCCAAAAAAATCAAAGCGCTATTAACAACCCAAAATCTTTAGGTGAAATATTAATTTACGCAATTATTCCGATTGCATTGATAATACTGCAGCCTGATTTAGGTACTGCTATAGTAATATTGGCATTATTTTTTGGTCTCTTGTACTTTGGTGGTATTAGCACTTGGTATATTGTAACTACTTTTCTTTTGTTTGGAATTTTATCAACTCCTGTTTGGCATTTACTACACGATTACCAAAAGCAAAGAATTCTTGTTTTTGTTAACCCACAGTCTGATGTATTAGGTTCCGGATATAACGTAATCCAATCGATGATTGCCGTAGGTTCCGGAGGTATCTTTGGTAAAGGATTCGGTAGGGGAACTCAATCAAACCTCCAATTTCTACCTGCATATTGGACAGATTTTATATTTGCTTCTTTTGCTGAAGAATGGGGGTTTATCGGCGTGTTTTTGCTGATAAGTATTTATGTGATAATGCTGCTAGTTATTTTGAATATTGCCATTAAAACGAAAGATTATTTTGGAAAATTACTTGTATTGGGAGTATTTTTAATTTTTATTGTCCAGTTTACTGTTAATATCGGCATGAATCTTGGCATTATGCCCGTCACAGGCGTTACTCTGCCTCTTGTCTCATATGGAGGAAGTTCAATTTTACTAAGTATGGTATTACTTGGTGTTGTGCAGAGTGTGTATTCTTCTACTCTTGATAGAAGATGACTTATAGGATAAAATTCGCCTTAGCTGTTTTTTAAATGATCAGAAATCTAAGTAAGAGCTCTGCGTGATGCACCTAAAGCCAGAAGTTGACTTGATGAAATCATTCATCGCGTGATGAAGTCAAACAAGGTTTTGGTGGCAGAAATTCTGTAATTACTTAAGGATCATGGAGGTGTTGATTTTAATTAGCTTATGCTGTTCTCCTTTCTCCTAAAAAATCCAAATTTGTTAAACAGGAGAAAAAATGGAACACAAAGTGAAAGTTGAAAGGTATTTTAAGTACGAATTTTGCGTAAAAGTGGAGTACGTACAGATCAATGTCTACCGAGGACAGAAGAATTTTCTGAATAGCAAAGCAGTTCAACGCTTTAAAGCGCACACTTGTGAAGAACTGGACTCTTGGCTCGCTCAAATAGATTCTCCTTTTACTTATGAACTTCTGTTAGGTGCTTATGTTCTTGAAACTAACAAAGTAGCTGATGAAGTTCGGGGTTATCTCGGTTCTGTAGAAAGTACTACGATAACCATTGATCAGGCTCTGAATACCTTAAAACGTCGGAAAGTTGTTCGAGATTGGTTCTTAAAGGTGTCAGTACCAAGACATTTAAAGTACCTGTCTAGCTTCTTCCCCGAATGACTAGTTGGACCGGACGAAATTCAATTTATTCGCCTGGTCCTTTCGTTTTCTTAACTATCCACCTAAGCCTCAACTATGCTATATTAAAAATATGCAGGATATCGTGGTTACCACTAACGAAAATACCATTAAGATAAGCACAATTGAAAAGGGAGAATTTAGCGGAATATCAGCTCAATTAACACAGGATGTTGTAAAAGATTATCAAATTAATAATGTCGAAGAATATGCATCTGTTCTGAGAGAACTTATTTCTCAGATTACAAAAAAAGGTCATGGATCGTTGGCATTGACTTTTCTAATGGAGCCGCAAGATGTGGTTTTGAAATTTATTTCAGTTTCAAAGAGCAACGATTCTCTTGAAGATCAACTCATTAATGAGGCAAGAGCAAAAGTACCTGAAATTTCTTTAGACGAATCTTATTTTGCATTTATGAAGGTTGCGCCGTTTGTTTATCAGTTCGTTGGAATTAAAAAAGAAACACTTGATAAATATGTTGAGATCTCAAACAAATTGGGGATTGGTCTACGTTCAATATTCCCTTGGGTATCGTTCTTACCAAAGATAGTAGAAACTAACCAGTCGGCAATATTTATTTCGAAAATGTCTGATGAACAAGTTGTTGCATTGTCAGAATTTGGCGGAATTTTCTTTTCAGGAGTGTATGAAAAAGACAAAAATACAAAAGACCTTCAAAAATTAGTGACAGATTTGTCCGTCTATAAAAGGAAAAATCCTATAAGCAAGATTTATGTATATAAATATGAAGGCTTTTCTTTAAATCCTGAGTATGAAATTATCGATGTAGCTATTCCGAATAATGACAATGAGGCATCCAAAGGATTTGAGCTGCATTTAATCGCAAATCAATTATTAGCGAAAGATCCGACTTTATATACATCCAAGCTGAATTTATTATCAAATCTGCCATTTGATGTCGTAAAAAACAAATCAAGTATGATGCCTTTTGTCTTGGGAGGATTTGCAGCCCTGTTGGTTTTAGGCGGTTTGGTATATTTTGGGAGCCGTGCAAAAGATACAGATTCTCAAAAGCAACCTCAGCAAGAGGTAATTGAAAATGTACCGATAGTGGAACAACCCGCCGAACAACCTTCAGAACCAAAAGAGAGCGCCCCAGAAGCAACTGTAGAGTCTGAACTAAGCAAGGGTGATCTCAAAGTATTTATACAGAATGGTGCAGGAGTTGCAGGTGTTGCCGGCAGAACACAAAGCTTCATGGAAACTGCGGGTTATACGGTAGTTGATATTGGTAATGCCAACGAAACCGGAAGGACTAATACACTTGTGAAGATTAAGGCTACTAAAAACGCATACCTACCCTTAATAAAAGAAGATATGGCAGATAAATTTACTATCATATCAGAAGAAGATTTACCTGAAGATACGGCGTATGACGCTTTAGTTATTGTTGGTACCGATGCCCAAATCTGATAACTATTTTATTTGTATTAATTGCGGAAAGTATGTATTACTGCAAGCACCCGGTACAAAAAACCGCAACCATTGTCCTTTCTGTTTATTTTCTCAGCATGTAGACTTATTGCCAGGTGATCGAGCTGCAAATTGCGGAGGAAAGATGAAACCGATAGGAAAGGTGATAAAAAACGACGGAGAAGAAGTTTTGGTACATGAATGTGAAAACTGCGGTATGATAAGAAAAAATCGCATTGCAGGTGATGATAGTATCAAGTTAGTTGATAAATTAAGCGTTTTCGAGTATTTTTAACCTTGAAAGAGTAGTTTGTTTATAGTACTATTCATTCTGTTTCTTATGGAATATGCAATTATCCGCTTAGGTGGAAGACAATATACAATAGAAAAAGGCACTAAAATTACTTTGGAACGACTAGGCACGTCTGTTCCTGAGGTATTGATGTATTCATCTTCAAATGGTGTATTAATTGGTAATCCCGTGTTATCTGATTATTCCGTTGATTTTGAGATTTTAGATGAAAAAAAAGCAAGAAAAGTAAGAGTTGCCAGATTTAAAGCAAAGTCCAGATATAGAAAAGCTAATGGCCACAGACAGCCAATTAGTATAATTGAGATAAAAGACATTATAAAAGGTAAGGTAAAATCCACTAAAAAAGAAGTTAAAGAAGAAAAACCTGTTGAAATTAAGAAAGAAGAAAAACAAATAGAATCAGAAGCTCCTAAAAAAAGAGGTAGACCTGCAAAGGCAGTAGAACAAGTTGAAGAAGCTCCCAAAAAGAGAGGGAGACCTAAGAAAAGTTAAAATATGGCACATAAAAAGGCCGGTGGCGCATCGGCAGGACAAGGCGGCAATGTAGCCGGTAAAAGAAGAGGTATTAAGGTATTTGGAGGTGAGGCTGTAAAACCTGGACAGATAATTGTACGACAGTTAGGAAGAAAATATATTCCGGGAGAAAATGTAGGTATGGGCAGAGACTTTACAATATTTTCAAAAATCCAAGGAATCGTTGAATTTATTTTTGTTGAAAAAAACAAGAAAAAGATTAATGTTCGATAATTCTGAAGTTTTTTAACGGGCTATAAACCAGCAATGTGCGTCCGATTATCATATTTTCTTTAACAGCCCCAAATACTCGTGAATCAGAGCTTTCCAGTCTGTTGTCGCCCATTAATACATATGACATGCCGGGTACTGTATATTCTTTATTCTCTTCTATTGCTTTTCCTCCTTCAGTTTTCATATCTTTTTCCAAATAGGGCTCAAATAATACGGTACCATTAAGAACAATTTTACCGTTTTCCAGCATTATCTTATCTCCGGAAAGAGCAATTACGCGCTTAATTAGTAATTTCTCAGGAGTTTCAGGATGTTTAAATATCACAATCTCCCCGTGTTTCAGAGGTTTAAAAGACAATGATATTTTTTCTGCGATTATTTGTTCTTTGTCTTGAAAAGTAGGCGTCATTGATTCGCCCGAGACTTCAAGCAGTTGCCCAACAAAGAGATATACAAGCGTAAATACGGTTATACCAATCAACAGTATTTCTAATATGTCCATTAAACTCTCAGCAACTTTACTTTTTGCCATGTAATAATTTTAATAGAAATGAGGTAAAATGACAGTACATTTTTTGATGGAAGTATTTAGGACTCATAGCTCAGCTGGTTAGAGCGTTCGATTCACATTCGAGAGGTCCCAGGTTCGAATCCTGGTGAGTCCACCAAGAAAGTCCGATTGTCACCGAAGGTGGTAAGCAGACTTTTTTGTGATTGAAAGGATTAGAATGTCAGACGAGTTCAAGGAGTGAACAAGGCGGTGGGGTTACCTGCTATCAGATCTTATGAGCGAAGCGAATTAGAGATGAAAGATACGTGACCTAATGCGTGAGTTTACCAAGAGAATATAACGATGTTCTTTTGGGTACAGTCATATTTATATAATACAAGTAAAGAGTCGAGTACTAACAAGTTATCAAGGTATATGAGAAAATATCGCATTCCAATATTCTATTCAAAAACAAATATTGTTAGAAGAAATAGAGGATTGTGACTTAATCTTCTAATGTCGAGAATATATAAATACTATTTTTCAATAAAAATATTTCTTATAATTTTTATGTTATGCATAATAGTGAACAACGTGCATCTGAACTTGAAACTCTTTCAATTGAAAGTAAACAAGAAAGGTTTATAGGTAATGAGTGTTACAGAGACCCGTGCGAGAGTATAAGTAAAGCATTAGCACTATACAAAGAAAAACACCCGGAAAATCCGTTGCAATTTTCTGGTTATCCTAGAGTTTCAGATAGCCACTTCTTAAAAATGGCAGCAAGGATTCAGATGGATAGACTACAAGAAAAACCAGAAGCAATGAAAAGGGGGTTTGAGGCCTATCTTCCTCCTGAACTAGCAGACTATATACAGGGTCAATTTGGCGATGATTTACATGAATCATTCAGATATGATATCAAAAAGAGAATTGAAGATACTGCAGAAAACATAGACGGTCCGCTTGGAGTACAGGAAATATTCTACATATTTCTTTCAGATAAAAAAGGTAATATATCTGAGGCTTTAGAAGCAGCTCACCATTTTTTTAAAGATCTTGCCAGAGGATTGCAAGGATATCCACTATATGATAGTGAACAAGGGATAAAAATTGATTTACCCAATACCAGAGACAAATTCGTTAAAAATGGCGCACAGGTGTTGGCTGATGAATGGATGAAGACCAATATAAAAGATGATCTTGCAATTATCAGGCCATATCAGCAGCTAGAGTCACGTTTATACGAATCTGATAGCTCAAATAGAAATGTTGACTATAATGAGTCTTTGAGAAACCAAATAGGCCGCATGTATCATTTTTTTGGTATATTAGATTCTCTGGATAAAATGACGCCAATGCAGGTAGCTGTAAGCACTATGGGAGAATATGCCATGTATTTTAAAATACACGGTTACGAGAAATTTTTGGCAGATGCCAATATTTTATTGAATTTAAAGGAAATATATCGCGAATTTAACAAATACAAAGGCACAAAAACGGACTCTAGTGACTAATAGTTTTTTTTGCCAGCTAATACTTGCATAATATTTTATGTAATTTAGTACTGCAGGCCAGCGTTAGAATAATTCCATCATAGTTACTAATTATTTATAAAAAGATAGTGCTTGCAGGATGTGTTGTAAACTAGTTGTAAAAATATTTTTTACATCCTGACAAAATACCTCTGAAGTAAATCCCACAATTCTTTTCTACTTCCATCGTAACCAAGTGCCCATATACCTACACCCCCCAGGTTGTTTTGCATCACAAGTTCATACTTAAAGCTCAAAGATTCCACGTTATCAAAATATACCTCGCGCAATTGATTAGTAGTAGGGCTGATATATGAAAAATAAGGGGTTTTGGCGAGGTCGTCCCATTTTACATCAGGTTCTACATCTCCTATTGTTTCCATTATTTGCTCGTATGTTTGTGACTGGGAAAAACCTTTTTCCTCAGTTCCTTCAACTCTTTTGGCATATTCTTCATCTTTTTCAACTACCCAGTTATAGCCATAGTAGGGAACCCCTAGAAGAAGTTTGTTTGGCGACACATAAGCAAGATAGTCCTGAATCATTGTTTCAAGGTCATAATCAGCATAAATCCCCATGCCACCTATTGGTGCCACCGGTCCTGCAGTATCTGATGTTGGCCTGTGAAAGTCATATCCCATGATAAAAATCTGATCTGCTACTTTTGCTAAACCCTCAATTTCACTTACACGTTCTTTAATTATTGAATCAGCAAAGGATGAAACAACAACTTTAGAATCTCTGAATGTATCATCAAGTAAATTGTTTATGTATTCGACAAATTCTGTAAACTGTTTAGCTTTTGACAATGGGGTGTATTCAGCATATTCGAAATTCAAATTAACATCCTTAATGTCTTTTTGTATGAGTTCGTTGATAATATTCTCTGCAAGTGTTTCCCAGCAGGTTCTACAATCCAGAAATTCATCAGAAACATTATCTCTGTGGGAAATTATTGTTAGCGCTACTCTAACATTATTATCTTTGGCTTTCTTTATCATTTCAGCGACTTTTTCATTGTTTTTCCACTGGTTGTAACCAGGAATGAGTTCGCCGTCTTCAGATTCCAAAAAACTTCCGTCCGAGTCAATATGGAGGCCAAAATATGCAATATCGGTTAATCGGTTGAATTGAATATCATCTAGATTGTCTAACGACCAATAGGGAAGATAGCCGTATATTGTTTTTGCAGGAGTTTCTCTTTTTCCGGCAAATGCCAGAATACTAAAAGACTTGCTCAATGGCGAAATTACACTAAGATTTTCAGTATTTGAGTTTGTATAAAAGGCATAAATTACTGTTGCAGCCACAAATCCAACCACTATAAATATAATCCTTATAATTTTGTTATTTAGCATTGTCCCTATTTTACTAATATCCGGTGAGAAAGCCTAGTATAAATTGCATGAAAACTTGTCCGCTTATAATGGAGAATAAACTCTTAATGATTTACAATTGTATTGTGAACAAACATAAGTTTTTATACCTGCTACTGTCATTTTTTATTACATTCTCAGTGCTACTGGTTGTATATTTTTTGGCATTAAAAAAGGCAACTTTAACTACATCTG
>CAZPYT010000034.1:0-9310 GCA_964590955.1 uncultured Candidatus Saccharibacteria bacterium
TTCCGGTTTCAATTTTTGGACATTAACAAACCAAGAGTTTTGAGCTTTTTGGATAAGTAAGGTGTCACATCTGTCGTGATAAGGAAATCTATGGAATAAGCGTTCATCTCTAAATAACAACTTCTTTGATTTTAGGTCCTCTCTGATATATTTATCGGCTTTTTTATAAAACATCTTTTCGAAAGGATTTTTCTCTGTTTCTCCCGCTAAAAAATGTCCTTCATCATCTATGCTGAGCATTATTCTCAAGCCGTAGTGATAACCCATTTGTGTATCTACTTCACCAAAACCCGGCGCTGAATGAACAATTCCTGTACCTTCTTCCATACTCACCATGCCTTCAAAGGCATATATTTTAAAATCTTTTTCACTTCTTTCATAGAATGAATAAGGCGGAATGTAGGATAAACCCAATAACTCTGAACCTTTAATATTTTTAATTACTTTATGATCAATATCGGAAAAAGCATGTTGTACTCTTTTTTTAGCGGTAATATATTTTTCACCAAGTGACTCCACTATGCTGTATTCTTCATTCTCATCTAAAACTAATCCTCTATTTGAGGGGATTGTCCAGGGCGTAGTTGTCCATGCCAGAACATAAATTCCGTTAAATTTTTTATTTTTGTCGTCGCTAATCTTAAATTTAACCATTATTGACGGGTCTTCAACATCTTTATAAGTATTATCCATTGCCACTTCAAAATTTGAGACCGGAGTTCCACAAGTAGTACAAAATAAAGATGTTCTAACTCCTTCGTAGATAAGACCTTTATCGTACAACTGCTTAAAGACCCAAATCACTGACTCCATATATTTTCTGTCTATTGTTTTATAAGCATTATCCATATCTACCCAGCGAGCAATTTTGTCTATATACCAACCCCATTCAGAAGACACTTCAGAAGTATATTTGTAGCATTCCTGAGTAAACTTTTCTAAGCCAAATGATTCAATATCTCGTCTATTTTTTATATCTAATTTTTTTTGAACTTTATTTTCTACGGTTAAGCCATGCGCATCCCAACCCCAAATTCTTTCTACCCGCTTACCCCTCATCGTCCAATATCTTGGGATAATATCCTTAGCCACCGAACCCAATAGATGACCATAGTGGGGTAATCCTGAAATAAACGGAGGACCGTCGTAAAAAACATAATGGTTATCGTCGGATTTAGATTGAACTGATTTCTCAAAGATATGGTGATCTTTCCAATATCTGAGAACCTCGCTTTCAAGCTCAGGGACTGCTTTATTTTCAGGAACTTTAAACATGTTGAAATGATAGCAAATTATTCAGCTGCGTTAAAGATTTCAACCGCATCTGACTCAGCATGCGCTGCATCAAAATACAAATCAGTCTTATACGATCTCATAACTAAAATCGTAGAAGCAACAATAACAGACACCACCAATATAAAAAATATGGCAAAATAATTTAATTTCATAAATTGAATTTATTTGGAGTTGTTCCAAATCAAGTCATTTATACCTTGGTCTAAGTTAGCATATCGTGCTAACACAAACAATAGATCAGACAGTCTGTTTGTATAAATTCCCATATTATCAATAGTTTTTTCTTGAAGGTGAGTATATTTTGAATAATCCAAAGAAAACAACAATCGTTCTGTTTCGCGACATACTGCTCTGGCATGGTGAAATTTTGCTGCCGCATCAGAGCCTCCCGGAAACAAAAAGTTCTTCAATTTTGGTAAAGTGCTTTCAAAATAATCAATCTTAGCCTCCAACCAGGCTATTCGTACACTGTAAGAAATTTTTGTAGGATAACCTGCAAGAACCGCCCCGATTTCCATTAGGTCTTTTTGAATATGTAGTACAGCCTTAGTAAGATCTTTGTTCTTTCCATAATTTAAATAGCCTAATAAAGCGTTGAGTGTATCATAGCCTCCCAAAACAGAAATCAGCGGGTCGGATTTTAAAATCTTAATTCCGCCATACAATGAAGTGGCTCCAAAATCACCTTTTTTAGTATATATTCTCATCACTTAGCAGCGGCTGTATCCGCATGTATAGCATTTAGCACATCCTTCCTCTAAAACAAGTGAGGAATTTCCGCAATCCGGACACATATCAGTATGAGAAAAATATGTTACTTCATTTTTTGCAGATTCAACATTATCAGATCCGTTTGCTCGAACTTCGATTGCAAATTCTTCAGCTAATTTTTTTGCAACTGCATCAGGAAGTGAGCTGACTCTGTTTTTACCAAAGCCAACTGAAGAAAAACCGCCAATTCCAATTAACTGCACAATAATATCTTTTACCGTAAACATACGATTCGTAGAAGCTCGTAACCAGCCTGACAATAACCTACCAAGAGCCTCTGACAGAGCTGAAACGTCAGAACCGGCTTTGCCTACATTTACAAAAACCTCTACAGGATCATTATTTTCATCTTTATTTATTGTTATAAATGCCTTTCCCTGAGGAGTCTCTACTTTATACGTAGATCCCTGAAGTTTTTTGGCACGAACTGTGTTGAACGTGTTCTGCGAGACCTGAACGACATTTTGCGTTTCTTCTGGTTTAGCGTTCTTTGAATCCTTGGTTTCTTTTGTTTCAAGTACGAC
This sequence comes from uncultured Candidatus Saccharibacteria bacterium, assembly GCA_964590955.1. Taxonomy (GTDB): domain Bacteria; phylum Patescibacteriota; class WWE3; order UBA101185; family UBA10185; genus CAZPYT01. Next base: position 2,592 of record CAZPYT010000034.1, read on the forward strand.
TTCGCTTCTACTGCCTGTTACATATACCGTCAAACCTTTTACTCTCATTTCCCATCCCTTAAGGTAAACATCTGCTACGTCCTTTTCTGTTGCAGATGATGGAAAATTACACGTTTTAGAGATGGAGTTATCAATAAATGCCTGAATACTTGCCTGCATCTTAATATGCTGCTCCGCGGTTATATCTGAAGATACTACAAAAACGCGCTTAATATTTTCAGGCAAGCCTTCGATATTTGAGCAGGTTCCCTTTTCAATTACTTGATCAATAATCCTTTTTCTTGCTTCACCCACTATACCCGCCTTATTTAGAGCTTCGATAAATTGAGGACTTGTATAAGTCAAAGTCATGCCACCCGAATCACCGGCTGCCTGATATACATTTCGATAATAGGCTAGCGCAAATACAGGTTCGCAACCGTAACCCTCTATTCCGGCAACCGTAGAAATTGTACCGGTAGGAGCAATTGTAGTTTGCGCAGCATTTCTTATTCCATGGGTTTTTATTCCTGAATATACTTTGTCCCAATCAACTTTGGTTCTACCGAAATTAAATTGATAAGGTTCTATAGGTCTGGGTTTTTTCCATTTTATGTTTTCAGGATCATAAATACTTCCTTTTATTTTTCTGAAGGCACCGCGCTCTTCTGCCAATCTTATGGACGTAAGCATAGAGTGATATCTCATAAATTCTGTTATTTGAGCAGCTAATTCCTGTCCTTTTTTACTTCCATAAGATACATTCATAGAATACATTACATCAGCCAAGCCCATAAAACCCAGGCCTATTCTCCTTGCATTTAGAGCTGCCTCTTTAAGTTGCGGGACTGAAGGCACGTATTTATTTGCTGAAACAACATTATCCAGAAATCTTGTTGAAAGTTCTATTGTTTCCTGTAAAAGATCCCAATCCAATAAGCCCTCAGAGTCAGTATGTGCTGCGAGGTTAATAGAGCCAAGACAACAATTCTCATAAGGTCCAAGCCATTGTTCGCCGCATGGGTTGGTTGCCTTTAGTTCATAAAGATGTGGTACCGGATTATATTTGTTTGCTTCATCAATAAAAAGTACACCCGGCTCTCCATTTTTATACGCACCTGAAACTATTAGGTCAAATATTTCTTTGGCGCGTGGTGTCTCAACAACCTGTTTTGTTTTTGGGTCAATTAAATCATATGTTGCATCATTTTTAACGGCATGCATAAATTTATTGGTTAATGCAACAGAAATATTAAAATTAGCCACATTTCCCTCATCTGTTTTACATTTAATGAATTCTCTTATATCCGGGTGGTCTACTCTTAGTACTGCCATATTCGCACCGCGACGAACCCCACCTTGAGCTATTTCACCAAATGCCTTATCATAAACAGCCAAAAAACCAACGGGACCGGTGGCTTTCCCATTACTTGATGCAACATTGGAACCTCTGGGTCTTAAATCTGTAAAAGAAAAACCGTTACCTCCGCCTACCTGCTGAATAAGTGCGGCATCTCTGAGCGTTGAAAATATACCATCACTCCTCTTTCCCATGTCATCAGCTATAGGAAGTACAAAACAAGCTGCCAGTTGACCTAAAGGAGTACCGGCACCTGTGAAGGTAGGTGAGTTTGGAAAAAATCTTTTTGTAGTTAATAAGTTGTAAAAATCAATTTTTGTTCTGGTGACATCTTGATATGGGGCATCGGGTTCTGCAACTACTCTGGCAACTCTTTCAAACATCTCTTCCACAGTTTCAGCAGGATTACCCTGAGCATCTCTCATAAGGTATCTTTTTTCCAATATGACTCTTGAGTTTTCACTGAGCTCAAGATTCTGATTTTTATCAGTCATATCGCTGATTTTTTTACTTCTGATCCTTAGGGATAAATCTACACCATCAATATTTTTCAATTCAGACATAACAAAAACTCCGCAGGAAGCACTACTTCCAAGCTAATAAATTATTATACTTTTTGATGGGCAGTTATTTAATATCATCACATTTTTTAATTGAATACAATGAAATATTGGTTGCAGTATTATAAATATAATATTAGCCACAGTAACGGCATTATATAGTGCAATGCAGATTAGTATCCACTTATTAGTAATAATATATGTTGGTGCTTATAACTATCTTCCTCTTAAAAATGCCGGTATATCGTACTTGCTGTCCGTATCTCCTCCAATATTTGGTGATCCCCACGAGTCATCATCTTTTTTGTTCTCGCCGGAATCAGTATCGTCATCATCCTTGTCCTGAAAATCATCCGCTTGATCATCGTCTTCTAAAACCTGATAAGGTCTAGGAATCGAAGGCATCTGCACAGGTTCGCGTTTATAAACCTCATCAGAAGGCATACCTAGCTTTTTTCTAAGATCATCTGAGTCAAAACCGGTTGCAATTACTGTTATCTTTATCTGTTCTGTCATGGATTCGTCAATAGTCGTACCAAAAATAATATTTGCTTCTGCGCTAGCAGCCTCAATAATGATTTTGGCAGCCTCATCTACTTCACGCATACTCATATCAACTCCACCGATTACATTAAATAATATACCTGTGGCGCCCTTGATCGACACATCAAGCAAAGGCGATGTTATTGCAGCTTTCGCAGCTAGTGCCGCTCTTTCTGAACCGGTACCAATACCAATACCCATCAGAGCCGTGCCTGCGTTTTTCATTATTGTTTTAACATCGGCAAAATCTACATTTATCAAACCCGGCATGACAATAAGATCTGAAATTCCCTGTACGCCTTGATTTAATACGCTATCACTAAGTCTAAAAGCATCAAGTACTGACATTTTTTCATCGGTAATTTCCAGTAGTCTTTGGTTGGGAATTGTAATTAGTGCATCAACTTCTTTTCCTAAATTCTGAATGCCGGTTTCTGCATTTTTCATTCTGCGAGCGCCTTCAAAACCGAAAGGTTTTGTTACAACTCCTATAGTCAATGCACCTAGTTCTTTTGCTACACGCGCAATAACAGGCGCAGCACCGGTACCTGTACCACCACCCATACCTGCGGTTATAAATACCATATCCGCTCCCTCAAGATTGGATTTTATTATATCTATATCTTCTTCTGCCGCTTTTTTACCAACTTCAGGGTCAGCACCTGCACCCAAACCATTGGTTAATTGTTGTCCAATAGGGATTTTAATGAAGGCTTTGTTTATTGATAAATCCTGAGCATCAGTGTTAACTGCGATAAATTCAACACCTTGAATTTGCTGAGATTCAATCATTGTATTTATTACGTTGCAGCCGGCACCGCCTACGCCCACAACTCTTATTTTTGCAAATCTTTCGATTTCAGGTTTTATATGCATTTTTAAATTTTAGGGCAGGAAGTTTTTAAATTTTGCTAAGAACGATCCAAACTTACTTGTAATATTACCGCGACTTTTATCAAATGACAATAAGGAACCGGCACGATACATCTCTGCACCGTACAATACGGCACCCACAGTTGCTGAAGATTGAGGACCTTGAATTTCATCAATTAATCCTGTAACGCCGGAAGGACGTCCAACACGGACCGGAGCTTTTAAGACATTCTGAGCTACTTTTTCAACACCGGCAGTTAAAGCGCCACCACCGGTAATAACCACTCCTGCAGGTAATTTTCCGCGCAAGTTGGTTTTCGTTAATTCCAACGAAATTAAACTAAATATCTCTTCAAGACGTGAATCCATAATCCTATACAAAACTTTTTTCGGAATTATATCCGTCTCCAAATTGAATTCGGATACATCAAAATCTTCTTCTCTGTTTTCATTCTTTGTTTTTAGCTGCAATTGGTACTCGTTACTCAATTTGAGCTTTATATTCTCCGCATCTTCCATGCGCACCCGTAAGCCAAAAGCCAGGTCGTTAGTAATGTATTTTGCTCCAATAGGTATTACTGATGAATGAATAGGACTGCCTTCTAAATAAGCAATAATTGCAGTTGTACCTCCTCCAATATCTACAAGTAGGGTCCCAAGCTCCTTTTCAGTATCTGTTAGTGTAGATTCTGCAGATGAAATCCCGGTATAAATAAGGTCTTCAACAGCTACCCCTACTTGATCAATACATTTTTTAAGATTTATTATCGCGGTAGCCGAACCATGTATAATATTGGTTTCTACCTCCAGCCTATTTCCTGTCATTCCTACCGGGTCTTTAATGCCATCCTGAGAATCAACAACAAAATCTCTTGGAATAACATGAATTATTTCTCTGGTGGATGGCAGTGATATTGCCTGTGCCGCTTCTGTTACACGAGCTACATCTTCCTGTGATATTTCTGAGCTCAGATGTGGCGAAACTGCTACGACACCATGAGAGTTTCTGGTTTCAATATGTGTTCCATTAATTGTTGCAAATGCGGAAGATATTGAAACACCGGACATTCTTTCTGCGCGTTCTACACTGGTTGAGATTGCTTCCACAGCCTCATCTATTTTGATTATATTACCTTTTTTAATACCTTTAGATTCAACATTTCCGGATACACCAATAACAGAAACACGTTTATCACTCACAACTGCAACTGTTGTCGACACTTTTGTGGAACCTACATCGATTCCTGTAATTATTCTTTCTTTAGCCATATGATCATTTAAATAATACTATTACTTTATCATATCGTAAATCTATTCTCAGAAGCTCTTTGCTTTCAAGTTTAGTTTTTCTAAGCAAAGCAGATAGAGCTTTTGTCATTTCATGTAAATTCTTGTCTAAACCTATAAGCACATCTATGCCGTCCTCAATGGTAAAACCTACATATTTATGGTAAAAACTCATACTGCTTACTTTAATGTTTTCGGATTCCAGAAGATTAGTTAATTCAATATATATTGGAACAAGATCTCTATCGATAAACAATCCTACTGAGACCGGGTCTTCGTATTTCATTCTAGGAAGCTCAGTGTTATCTGCAGAAGTATATCCAAGTACATATCCCTCCATATCAATTAAATACTGCTCATCTTCGCTTCTGTACACAATTGCTATCGGAACTCTTTCTTGTACAAGCACTTTTAAACTATCAGGTAGTTGTTTTTGTATCGTAATTTTCTTAGCTCCTAAAAATGATTCTTGAAGCGTTTTTTGTAAATCATCAACTTTGAAAGTAAATAAATTTTTCCCTTCGGTGTTGGTGGAAATTACGTTTTTTATATCGTCATAACTTACAAATCTATCAGCGCCAATTATTGACAGTTTTTTTATATGGAAACGCTCAGAGGTTAATAGAAAATATACAACAGCTATTGCCGTCGCTAGAAATAAAATAATTTTTAGCCACATTACAACATACGGCAGATACTTTTTAACCGATACATGCGGCCTATATCTGTTTTGTCTAAATCTCTTATGACTTAGTGGTTTTTTCTGACTTTTCATTAATTGAAACTGATACTAATTCGTTAATGATATTAATAGCAGCATTTTTGTTTTCAAATTTTTCTTTTGCATAATATTTTCCGTTTATTACTTTATCAATTACCGATATCAAAGTATCAGAAGTCATTTCTTTTTCGGAAAGTATTTCACACAACCCCATAGATTTTACATATTCTGCATTTAGATTTTGTTCATTGTGTGAAACCCATGGTATAGGGATTAAAACTGCTTTTTTATTTAAGGCCATTATTTCAGAACAAGTATGCGCGCCTGAGCGGGATAACACAAGGCTGCTTTTTGAATATGCTTCACCGATACAATCAGCAAATACAAATTTTAATAAATAATATTTTCCGCTTAGATTTTTTCCTGACTTTTTTAAATTTTCATATTTTTCAGTTAAGGCATCATAATCCTTATATACAGAATTATCTCCGGTCTGATGTATTATATTGTACTTGGATAACAAAACCTCAAGGGATTCACCTACAAGTTTATTAATATTATGAGATCCTAACTTTCCGCCGGTTATATAAATAACGGACAAATTATTCTCGAATTGAAAACAATTGCTTTTTGAAGTAAATATTTCATCCCGTAAAGGTAGCCCTGTTTCTACGACTTTTTCTTCAGAAAAGTATTTTTTTGACCCGGGCCAGCTTACTAGAATCTTATCGGCAAAATAAGCAATTACTTTATTAGCATAACCCGCAACTATTGTCTGTTCATGAGTCACAGACTTAATTCCTAAAATTTTACCTGATATTACAGTAGGCACTGCTAAGTAGCCTCCAAAAGAAAGGATTATATCCGGTCTTATTTTTAATAGTAATAGAAAGGAGTGTGCCAAACCCACAAAAATTTTAATAAGACGAATTGGGTTGAAAGTCTTGTAAAACTTTCCTGCCTGCAAATTATAAAATGGAATTTTTAAAGCTCTAATCTCCCTATACTCGAGGGTATCGTTCTTATCCCCTGAAGCACTAAACCTGTGCCCAAACCAAAATATTTCTATGTCAGGATATCTGCTCCGTAGTTCAGTAATAACCGGCAGTGCAGAACTGTGGTGACCTCCTGTTATAACTATCTTTTTCATGCAAGATAATTCTAGCAAATCCCTATCTTGACTGTTTATAAATATTATTTAAAATCCCGAGACCGATCATTGAAAAAACTATACTAGAGCCACCGTAAGAAATTAATGGTATAGGCATACCTGTGAGAGGAATTAATTTTGTCATAGCGGCAACATTAATAAAAAATTGAAAAGCAATCCAGGAAATAACACCTGTAGCAAGCAGTCTGCCAAGCATATCATTAGTTTTTCCTGCTATTAAATCAC
>CAZPYT010000035.1:0-7996 GCA_964590955.1 uncultured Candidatus Saccharibacteria bacterium
TACTGTTCTCGCAGGTCCGGCACATCTTGTATTTCATAAAATCCACTGCCTCCTGTATGCGAAGGTTTTACTCCCCAATCTATTAAATCTAGTTTTGCTGTATACCCATCGGTTGACGAACTATAGGTATAGACCGTAGTAGTATCCTGACCTTCTAGAAAAGAAATGGCTTCGTATATGTTTGTTGCAGGCTTATTTGTGTGTGTGCTATTGTAGCTATTTATTATCTTCTTTAAAGTGTAGTCCTCGCTCATCCAATCTTTCAGCTTGAAAAGATGCTCTTTTTGATATTGTTGGAATGTCAAACCTTTCTTGTTGCTTTCTATGTAGCTAATAATATTTTTTACGGAGGGTTCATATTCACCATTAATTCCGTAATACCTCTGTGAATAATATATACACTCATACAAGTTACTATATATGTTAAGTGGGTTTTTGAAACCGTAATGAGTTTTAGTGCAAGTGTCCAAATTGTGAATTCCGTACTTCACTAGAGCAGGATGTGAATCAATAAAATCAAAGTCTTGAACTATTTTATCAGCCACAATAGCACGCTTTTCAACTATAGACTCACTATATGGGTCTAATGTAGGTTTTGTAATGTCATACCAAAGCCCTTTTATTCCGCCAGACATACCTATATAAAAGTATAGTCCGAGGTAAATAACACCAGTGACTAATAGAATAACTGTTATTTTCAATATTCTCTGCATATGCCTAATTAAATATAACATTAGTAAAACAATTAATTCTATACTCGACTGCTGCTCCAATGATTTGGTGAACAAAAAGTGGTCAGTAAATCATTGGATAGAAATGGGACGAGAATGGCGCAGCTGCGTCGGCAGCGAGCCGGGGTCGCGCAGATCGCCAGCAGGCGAGAATGCGTGACCGAGTCCCGTTTCCCTGTTTGAAGTTCCGATAGACACACCACCTCGAGCAGAAACTTAAATTTCCATATGATCCGAGAGCCATATTCTTATATATCATCGTTTTTGGCGATTATTTATGGCCTGTATAACGGTTTACAGACTCGGCGGACCATAGATAAAATTCAAAGTTACAAACACTCCATCAACTTAAGCTTTTGTTTGTGAATCAAAGGATTACTTGTACTTATATAAGTCTTATTTAAATTTAGCTGTTGTAACACAAGTTTAAACAATTCTTTGGTAATAAAGCTAAAGAAAATTTTTATTATTTGTTTCCTATATTATAATAAACATTGTGAAAAATGAGCATCCCACACCTGAAAGTAATGAGGTTTACGAGGAAATAAAAACTGCAGAAAAACACGTATCAATAGAAGAAATTTGCAATAATCTTTCTGCTAGAAATTCAACGGGAAGAAATATATTTGGTCGTGGTATTCGTGGAGATATTGAAGAATATTTGGGATGGCATTTAGATAATATTAAAGAATCTCCACTTTCCCAACTTGATAGGGTAGATGCCTTAGAAAAGATTAAAAACACCGAGTTTTTACTTGCGCCTGAAATGGCAGAGTCTGATTTAAAGAAGTTCCTTGATACAAAGATTACAGAACTGTGTAGAGAAGAGGCCCAAAAATATTTATCTACCCGTAAAGAGAATTTGCTATTTGACGAAAGCCCCGATGTCGTGGAGCTGTGCGAGCAAATAGGTTTGCTGCGAGAAGAACACGACAAAAAAGCTCCGGGAACTCTAAAGTGGCCAAGAAGCGAACCCCGTACAGGTAGAGCCGCAGAAGTAGACGAGCTCTTTCATCAAATAAACGAACTAGAAACTAATTTAGGTAAATTACTTTTCCAACAACAAAGAAATAAAAACCTGTCTTAGAGACTATCAGTTGATATGTTGTTACAGAACGCGACTGGTGTCCCAAATATTTTATATTTTGATAGATAAAGAAGTTTAGCCGCTTACGCACTATCCATAGAGAATTTTTAATAACTTATAAAGCAAACGCAGCGCGTTTCAAGCATGAGCTTTATATAATCTTATGGAATTCAATCCGATTTTCCACCTAATAATTAATGCAATTCAAAGTCATGGATCTTTGTACCTCCCCATTCCACAACAGTAAAGCCATTTCTTTCAAAACCATGCAAATCTTGCGGTTCAATTTTTACATACGAATTCAAGGGTTTGTATACCATAAATACTCTCAATAATGAGTCCGGACTCGGATCAATTTCTAATTTAGCAATATCAGTATATTCTTCTTGTGCAAAGTGAATTAAATTGTACTTGTTATCTTGCATCAATGGAGCCCAATAGACTATGAAATCGTTATATTCTTTTGGAGTTAATCCAAGCTGGCTAAGTTTGTCTCGTAAAAATTCGACTGTTTGAGATCCCTCTATTACCCAGCCTTTTTCTAAATCATAATTACCTTTTAGGGTTGTGCCTTCCCAAAATAAATAGCTGTATTGATTTCCATCGGTATTATCAATAATTGAACCATCAGGATAAGCCTCTACATTCCATCCCTCATAAGTTTTGTCAAATTGAGGATATGTAAAGTCTATTGTGCCGTCAAATTGCAGATGTATAGCAACATTTTGCTTAGTTGTAGGATATAAGTAAATTACAGGCTTACCCACAATATATAGAGGCTCTTCTTTTAAAGAAAAAATGTATGACCTTAGTATCTGTAAACCGAAAAATAAAATAAACATAACAAAAACTATTACCAACACGCGTTTTCGTTTAAATAAAGTAATAATTTTGTTAAATTTAGAGTCTGACTTGAAAAAGAACGAAAATAACCACGACAAGAGATAGCAAACCGTAAAGACAACACATAGTAATAACAAAATTAATGAAACAATATTTAGGATAAAAATCGAAATATCACCAATAAAATAATTGTTATTAGTAGAAGTAAAATCCACACTTTATAGAATCTCATTTAGACATATATGTGTCAAAGTTTAATTTTAAGATTTATAAGAAAAACGTTAGGTCGTAGACGCGAATAAGCTCTACAAGTATTTTAATCGGGCAAAAATACCTAGAATAAAACCTGGGCAAAAGGAAAAACAATTGAAACACGTCACAATAGAGTGTAAAAACATAAGCTGGTAATCTATTCAACCCAAGATACTATATTTCTCTTAAATTCCCATGTTCCATTATTTTTTTCAATATAATGTATAACACCGAAGGTTTGACTATCCAGCTCAAAAATAGCTTCGGTAAAATTATAGTTAAAACCAATTGCAGAAATATTGAACAATAGCGCACGTTCTCCTGTTTGCAAATTGTCTACGCCACCCCCAAATGAACAGAATCTTTGATATTTTCGAGCTTCCCCCCAATGTAGCTTATTTTCATATGATTCTAAGGTTCTTACTATTAGGAATGAATAAAGTGCCGGATTATTTGATCCAAATTGTTTTTTAAGTTCAATGGAATATTCTTTATTTATACGTGTCTGCCAAGTTAAGTCATCTACGAGGATTCCTCTGTCATTCGGATACTCAATTGAGAGATTACGGCAAACAAAATCGTAAACCTCTTGTCTTTTGCTACTCACAAAAATATGTATTAAAACAACTGAAATCGCGAGCGTACTCACAATAATGAATGATGCGAACAGCCTTTTATACATAAATTTATATTACTATAAAACAAAAATAACGTATAATAGCCTTTGATAAGACTCGCCCTTGTGGACCATATAATTTTGTTACGGAAAATATTAAATCTCGGAGGTTAGCCAATGTAGCTCAGTCGGTAGAGCAACCCCTTCGTAAGGGGTAGGTCGACGGTTCGATCCCGTCCATTGGCTCCAAATATATTGTTTACCGTATATTAAATAAATTTGATAAACTCTATCTATGGCAGTTAAACCTGAACAAAATATTGCAGCTTTAAAAAAGAGACTAACACTGCTGCTTTTAGGCATATTTATATTTATATTTATACTGATAATTGCTTTCTCTTATTTTGGCCCACAAATAGGGTCGTTATTCGGGTTCATATCCAAAAACAGAAACCAGGAAGTGCCGGAAATTAAGGTTGCCCTGGCACCACCCTCATTTGTCGATGTCCCTGATGCAATAAATTCAAATAACATTACCATTCAGGGATTTGCCGAGTCAGGAAATACAGTGAAATTGTTTCTGAACGGTCCGGAAAAAGCAGAAATAGTTGTTGGCAGCGACGGTAAGTTCTTTTTTGACAATGTTGAGCTATTAGACGGCCGGAATTCATTTTTTGCAAAAACTGTAGATCAAAGTGGCAATACAAGCGATAAATCTGCAACATTTTTCATAGAAGTTGATACAAAATCACCAAAAATTGAAATTACGGAACCGAAAAATGGTGATACCATTAAAAATCTGAATAATCGTGTAATGGTCAAGGGTAAGATTTCTGAAAAAGCTAAAATCAGAGTCAACGGTAAAATTGCAATTCAACAACCGGACTTATCATTTGAATTCTTATTAGGAGTATCAAAAGGCGATGTAGAAATTAAAGTGAGCGCAACTGATGACGCCGGAAATGAAAAAATTGAAAAAATCTTTATCAAATACGAAAATAATTAGACTTTGTTTTTATATCGAATAACGCATATAAAATTAGCCAAATAAACATAATTTGCGGATAAAAAAGTGAATTTATAAATTGCGATTCTAATAGTAAGCCTCCAATTACAGCCATCTTAAAAAATGACGGGTAGTCTAACAGTGGAAAAAGAAATGCGGAAATAAATATTACAAGCCCAATAATACCTGTCGTGGCAAAAACCAGTAATAAGCTTGAATCTGAACCGGACGCGCTGTGTTCACTTAATGTATCGGGATTTATATAACCGTAATCAATTTTTGCTGCCTTCATAGCATTAAAACCAATGCCAAAAACAAAGTTATCTTCTATGATGCTTAGCGTTTCTTGCCAAGATATAAGTCGTAATGAAGCTGAGTCTGCAGGGTCTGTAATCCCGTTAAGGCGCGTTTGAATTCTCGGAACTGCAAAATATGCCATAAAGGCAAGCGCTAATGCTAAAAACAAATACCATGCGGAGCGTTTCAGCCCAAATAACATGATAACAATAACAAACATACCCCAAGCACTTCTGGAGTAGGTAAGTAACAAAGATAACAGTAGTAAAGATAAAATTGAATAATAGTACTTTTCAGACTTGAATTTGTATAAAAGAATTGTCAATGAAAGAACAAAATAGCACCCGGCAAAATTTGGATCATAAAAGGTTGATGCCAGTCTGTACTTATGCGGGTCCCACCCTAATGAAGCTTCCAACACAGTAAAATCCGGCAAAAAGATTAACTGATAAAAACCACCTAAAGCAAGAAATACCGCACTATAAAGTATTGCTTTAAATACAAATTCTTCATTCAATTTTTTCTCTTTTATCAGATTGTAAGTTACAAGCGCGCTCATTAGATACGCTAACCATCTTATCAAGTAAGAGACAGATTCAAACGAAACATTGTGACGGGAGTAAACTGCAGAAACTAATGTAAAACATGAAAAAATTACAAAAATGAATAAATATTTAGGTATAATAAGTTTTTTTCCAAAATAAACTAAACCGCATAATGCATAAACAAGCATTGATAGGTCAAAAAAATAAATACTAAAAATATATGTCTTTGTCAGTTGTGCCAAAATTAAAAGAATAACATTTAAAACAAATAGCTTCTTAAGCATAGTATTCATTCCAAGCTTTTCTGGCAGTAAAAATCAACATTAGAAGTATTAATAATTCTGAAATATGAGTAGCCGCTGCAGCGCCATAGAAAGAATATCGTGGGATTAATATCAAATTAATAGCTAAATTGAAAAACGCTGCTACTAAATATATGTAAGGTAAATATTTTTGTTTTTCCAAGGTAACTATCAACCAAGAAAAAGGTTGTGTCAGATAGTAAAAGATGAGTCCGCCAAGTAAAATCTGAAGCACCGGTACTGACTCTCTAAATTCTGAGCCTCCCAATATTTTAATTGCAAATGGCGACAATAAAATTCCAATAATCCCGAATAAAATTCCTGCAAAAATTAGAGCAGTAACCGACCGAAAATAAGTTGATTTTAATTTTTCTTTTCCTTCTGTTAGGTGGCGCACCATAACAGGATAAACTGAGTTCATAAAATAGGTAGGAACAACAAGTGCTACTTCAAAAACTTTGTAAGGTAACGCATAAACTGCTACCGATTCTGTGTTATTTAAACCGTATTTCTGAGGTAAATGTAGGATTGAAAGCAAAATCTCATCTTCTTTGAAATTCATTTGGCTAAAAACAAACATAATACCTAGGGGCAAAGACTGCCAAAATAAATACTTTATGGTCTGAAGCTCTATTTTTGATGCAAGGGTAACTCCTAGCTTTTTAACTAAATTCCAAGAAATTAACACAGTCAATAAGCCTCCTAAAACATATGAAAAGCTAATCCATAATATTGGTAAATGAAAACGGGAAAATATAACAATCAGTGCAAATATGACTAAATAACCGCTTACTAATGCCTTTGTTGCCAAATCATATCTCATTTTTGTCTGAAATATTATATTAAAAGTGGTAAATAATGACTGCGTGATAATTAAGAATAAGCTCAATCTGATACCCATTTTCAAGCTGTCACTATAAGGAAATACCGCTAAAACGAGCCACATAAGAAGAATAAAAATACCAGATAACAAAAATCTTAAAATGAGGATATTTGTGATATATTCTCCGGCTTTTGAAAAGTCTTTAGACAACTCTCTCGTTGCTATTGCATTAAAACCAAAATCAACAATGATGAAAACCAGCGCAGGCCAGCTCTGCATCAAGCTGAAAGCACCATAATCTTCCCTACCGTAAGTTCTTGTTATTAGAATAGTAGCAAATACAGTAATTGATAAAGTAACAAGCTTACCAATAAACTGATAAATCGTGTTACCGGCGATATTTTTAGCTGTAGTGTTTTTTAACATATTTTATTCGCAGGAAAATACATCCAGATTACTTGTTTTTACTACAGGCGGATTTCCTTTAACTTTCTTAATAGATTTTACTACATCAAAGTGTTTATAGGGGACGTTATCTTTGTTTATCCAGGAAAAGTGGTCATAGGGGGCGTCATATTTAATTGTAAAGGGGGTAACCGCACGCACTCTTTCGTCTTTAAGCCATATATCTTCAAAAGCAAGCTTTATATATTCGGATATCGTATCAATATCAAGAAAAGACGCGTTATAGTTTATTCCTTCAGCGTGCGCCCAACCGGTTTCAGTAATAAACACCGGTAACTCTTTTTGTAAGTTTAGTGTGTTTTTTAAGAACTCCAGTTCGGCATCATAAGCCTGTATACCCCATCTGCCTAGTAAATAAGGCCCTCCGCTAAAATTTGGTTGCGGATACGAGTGTGATGCCCAACCGTCGAGTTTATCAAAAATTCCTGGAACCGCAGAGTTCATAGCAGACATATACTCAAAAGCGTCCATATGTAGATTATCCGTAGGCGCAGTAACATTAAATGCACCATTCATTAAATAAAAATTATCGTTCTGCTTTTTGAAAGCATCAATTGTGTAATCCAATATTTGTGCATATTCCTGAGGATCCACATGACCATACCAAAATCTGGAGTCGTTCATTTCGTTATAGACACTGACATATCTTTCTTTTATTGGCCATAAAAACTGATTTAAAAACTCAGCGGCATCGTCTGTCTGATCTTTATAATCATCACGATCTACATCCCACAGTTGAATTATTGGTATGAGATGCTTTTTGTTTAACCTTTCAAAGACAGCTGACCATCTTTGATAATCTCTATCTTTAACATTATATGGTATGAGCACATATCCCCAATCACCGCCATTTGAATTAACCAAGTTTTGCGCAGCCTCAAAGTAATCTTTATTTTCTGCGTATATATAGATACCAAATTTGTTATTTTTATCCCATTCAGAATCTTCATAAGTTATATAGCCTAATGTATGATCAATATCACAATTTTCTTCCAGTAACATGGGTGTGATCATAATAGGGGTCGCAGC
>CAZPYT010000036.1:0-7580 GCA_964590955.1 uncultured Candidatus Saccharibacteria bacterium
CTCTGGTGTACCAGTTGTCACGCCAGTGGCATCGCTGGGTAGCTACGTTTGGTTGGGATAAGCGCTGAAAGCATCTAAGCACGAAACCCGTTCCAAGATTAGAACTAATTTACACTTCGGTGTAAGGCAATTCCTGAGAGACTATCAGGTTGATAGGGTGTAGGTGTAAGCACAGCAATGTGTTCAGCCGAACACTACTAATTATTGCAATTCTTTTTACGATCAAAGACTAATGAACGTCAATGACAACATAATAATTTGGCGGAAATTTCGCTTGCGAAACTTCTACCGCTTTCTATTCAATTTTTAGTGGACTTGCCCTTGAGTGGTGGACTTAACGGCCTGAAAGACTAAATGCAATTTTGACAATTTATGTACAACATCTCGGTGGTGATGGCGATAGTGCTCTACCTCTTTCCATTCCGAACAGAGAAGTAAAACCTATCAGCGCCGAAAATACTGGTTTTAACCGGGAAAATAGGTCGCCGCCGGGACAGTGCGCGTTTTGCGCTCACTGTCCCTCTGGCGACCAGCGTTCAGACTCACGTCTGATCTAATGGTCGCCGCCGGGATGTTGTATGTAAATTTATTCAATAAAAATTGTTCGCGCTTGTAATTCCCTGATTACTTCGTTATAATCCCACAGCAAGGTTACTTTTTCTTTGTTTTATCCTTTAGTAGCCGCGCAAGTATAAAATTAAAAAGATAAAACAAATTTCCAAATGACAAAAGCAAGAAGAGTTCATAAAGCTGATTCAAAGATGACATCATATTTGAAAGATAAAGATGTTGATCTAAAAGAATATCATGCAGGTGATTTAGTTGAAGGTATAGTAGTAAGTGTTTCCCACGGAGAGATTTTATTGGATGTAGGCGCGAAATCTGAAGGAATTATATCAGGCACTGAGCTAGTAGATACAGACAACACATATAAAAATTTAAAACCCGGCGACAAGATACTTGCTATGGTTTTGCAAGCCGAGAATGAACAAGGTTACATTGTATTATCTCTTAAGAGGGCTGAAAAAGATCGTAAATGGAGAATTGCCGAAATGGCCTACGAGGATGGTTCAAAATTAGAAGCTTTAGTTATCGAATATAACAAAGGCGGTTTATTAGTAGATTGTATTGGTTTACGTGGTTTTGTACCTCTTTCTCACTTAGACAGAGTCCATTTTACCGAAGATTTAGGTAAGTATGCCTCGGGAAGCGATGCTGAACTGAAAGAGATTTTAAATGTACTTTCTGGTAAAGAACTTCAGGTAAAAGTAATTGAAGTAGATCGTGAAAAAAATAGGCTTGTTCTATCTGAAAAAGATGCGATGTCTACATATAGTCCTGAAGCCAGACAAGAAAGACTCGAAAAGATAAAAGTTGGTGATAGCCTAGAAGGTGTTGTTACCGGAATAATGAATTTTGGAATTTTTGTAGATTTAAACGGTATCGAAGGCTTGGTACACATTAGCGAAATCGCATGGGAAAAAGTTAATCACCCCGGAGATTATTATCAGGTAGGTTCTCCAATCAAAGTTAAAGTATTGGGTATAGATGAAGATTCAAAGAAGCTTGCACTTAGTGTAAAACAACTGACCGACAATCCCTGGGAAACTGTAGAAGAGAAATACCCAGCCGGTACAACTGTAACCGGTAAGGTTAGCAAGATAGTACCCTTTGGTGCTTTCGTAAATCTTGAAAAAGGTTTGGACGGATTAATTCACGTTTCTGAAACTGACGGACCTTTAGAAGTAGGCCAAAAAGTAACAGCTGTGGTAACGCAGGTTGACGGTTCAAATCAAAAACTCGCTTTGAGTGTAAGACAGGCTGCTAAATAGTGATTTTGCATGTGCCCAAGCTCTTTTCATATCGCCTGATGTTGCTTAAGTTGGTGTTTTGTGAAAAGAAAAGCAGATCTAAATGAGTACAGACAGACTAACAGAAAAAGCTAAAAATGTGATGCGTCAAATTGTAGGTGAGACTTTTGTTTCGGCAAAGAAGCTACTTAAAATTATTCAACAAGAAGAAGGTTTAGGCAGCTATTTGGTGCAGACTGTTACTCCTCGATCAATAAAGAAATTAACTAAAATCTCTCCTGAGGCTTTATTAAAAGAGGCCTTTTTTCAGGCGATACGGCTTGAGCATACCTATGTGGGTACAGAGCATTTGTATCTTGCGGTGTTGAAATTATCTTCTAAAAAAGGTGATTATAAGATTTTGGATGCGGCCAAGATAGAGTTAGTCAGGCTGGGAGTATTTCCCACCAAAATGGAAAAAACTATAGATAAAATTAGCAACACACCTTTGTTAGATGCTTTTGGTGAAGATTTAAATCATGAGGAACTGAGAAAACTAAACCAAAAAGTTGTGTATAGACCGGAATATGAGAAAATGGTTTCCGCCCTGTTGTTAAAGGATAAATCAAATGTTCTTATTGTAGGTGAGCCCGGTGTTGGTAAACGAAGTTTAGTACGACTGTTAACCCAAAATATAAATGCGCTGGATGTCCCGCCTGCTTTGGTTGGCTACAATTTACGTTCTTTAAATATCTTATCTTTTATGACGAGCATCGCCAATAAGGGAGGAATTGAATTCGTGGTAGCTACTTTGGTGGAAGAACTAAGAACACTTAAGCGCGTGATCATTGTACTTAATAATTTTCAGGATTTATTCTTTGCTACTCCCGCGGGCTTATCCATTCCTATTTTTTATTCTGTTTTAAAATCTTATTTTGAGGATGCCGGAATTTCTGTTATCACATTTTTAACGCCGCAAATATACGATAAGCTATCTGTTGAGAATGACCATATTATTGATAACTTTACAGTACTTGAACTAAACGAACCGCAGGAAAATGATACAAAAAAAATACTCCGTGAAAACGCCAAAATATTGGAGAAGTATCACAATGTTGAGATCACTGACAGTTTAATTGATTATGTCTATGTTTCTGCGTTAGACAAAATTAAGGACGAGAGATTTCCCCAAAAAGGGATTGATGTTCTTGATTACGCATGTGCCTCAGTAATTGCCCGCAAAAGCAAAATTCCACAAAATTATAAATCACTCGTTGACAGAAGTTACGAATTGTCTGGAGATATGGAGGAGTATTTGGAGGAGGGTGCTTATGATGCTGCCCAAAAAGTTAAAGACAAGCTGGATAAGATTGATCTTTCGTTGGATAAAAAAGAACGCTTAATATTTATGGAGAAAAAGCCTTTTGTACTTCAGGAAAAGGATATTGATAAGGTCGTACAGAATATGGATATAGAAGGAGATGATAAAACTAAAGCTCAGGATTTTTCTAAAATTGCGCACGCCATAAAGAAAGATATTATCGGGCAAGATGACGCAGTAGATGTTGTATCCAGAGCTCTGATACGCGCCAAACTTGGTTTACGCTCTAAAAAAAGACCTCTCGGTAATTTCTTGTTTTTAGGACCCACCGGTGTGGGAAAAACCGAACTGGCGAAAGTACTGGCAGCGCATGGATTTGCAACAGGGACTTGGAAAGGGTTAATTAGGTTGGATATGAGTGACTTTTCAGAAAAGCACACAGTAGCCAGACTTGTAGGCGCGCCTCCCGGATATATCGGTTACGGTGAGGGGGGAGAACTGACTTCAAAAATTGAAAATCATCCTGACAGCGTAGTTCTTTTTGACGAAATAGAAAAAGCGCATCCGGATGTCTTAAATATTTTGCTGCAAATTATGGAAGAAGGTGAGCTTTCAGATGCCAGAGGAAACGTTTTTGACTTTTCAAAAAGTGTAGTGATTTTGACAAGCAACCTGGGTACAGAAATACTCCATTCTAAGGGTATAGGATATGAAGAGAAGGATTACAACGATGATAAAGTAGAAGCCAGACTTAAAGATAATTTAAAGAAAATTATGAAAGCAGAGCTTTTAAACCGGTTTGATGAGATTGTTGTATTTAAGAGGTTATCCAGAAATGACTCAATGAAGATACTTATTTTATTACTCAAAGAAGTATCTGGTGCCTTGTTGACGCAAAATATAACTATAAGAGTATTGCTAAGTGCAAAGAGGTTTTTACTTGAAAAAGGTTTTTCAAAAGAGTATGGAGCACGCGCATTAAGAAGAATGATTGAAAAAGATGTGTTGGATAAAATTGCACAAGTAATTTTGGAAAACGAAAAGAGACCTCTAAGCTTAAGAATTTTAGAAAAAGATCAACAAATAATAGTTGAAGAAGAGAATTCTAAGAAAAATAGAAAAAAGAAAAAAAGGGTCTGATTTTGTTTGATAAACTAAAAATATGATAAAACAAAAGACAGTTTATATATGCCAATCGTGTGCATCTCAGGCAGCATATTGGGCAGGACAGTGTCCGAATTGCGGAGCGTGGAACACACTTGTCGAAACTCAGGCAATTAAAAAACAGAGCGGTTCCGGTGCAAAGGGCAGCCGTGTTTCAGCTGCATCTACTGTAAAATTATCTCAAGTCACAACAGAACAAACTAAGAGAGTGAGCTCAAATATTGAAGAGTTTGACCGCGTTTTAGGAGGAGGATTTGTTAAAGGTCAGGTAATACTTTTAGCAGGTACACCGGGTGTTGGAAAAAGCACTCTTCTGACTCAAATAGCAAAAGACTTGCCCGAACAGACAATATATTATGTTTGCGGTGAAGAATCAATATCGCAAATAAAATTAAGAGCGGATCGTTTGAAATATAAAGCAGACAATTTGCTCATGCTAGCGGAAACAAATATAGACATCGTTGTAGAAACAATAGATTCATCAGATAGTGTGCCGGGTTTGATAATAATAGATTCAGTTCAGACACTATATTCCGAAGATTTTACCGGTATGCCGGGATCTGTTGGGCAGGTTAGAGGCGCGACTCAAAAAATCATCGAATTAGTAAAACGCTTGGCAGTTCCGACAATCATAGTTGGCCATGTTACAAAAGAAGGCACAGTGGCTGGTCCCAAAGTGTTAGAACATATGGTAGACACAGTCTTGTACCTCGAAGGTGATTCACAGCATCTTTTTAGAATTTTAAAAACTACAAAAAACAGATTTGGTCCGGTGTCTGAAATAGGAATTTTTGAAATGGCTGACACGGGTATGCGCGAAATAAAAAATCCGTCTGAATTGTTTTTAAACTCAGATGAAACAAACCCATCAGGCGTATGTACTACTGTAGTTATGGAAGGATACAGACCGCTTATGTTTGAAATCCAAGCGCTAACCGTAAAAACAGCTTTTGGATATCCGAGAAGAACTGCTAGTGGCTATAGTATAAACCGATTGAACGTTCTAATTGCCACTTTAGAAAAACGATGCGGTTTAAATTTATCAAATCACGATGTCTACATAAGTATTTCTGGTGGGTATAAAGTTACCGAATATTCATGCGATTTAGCAGTCTGTTTGGCAATGGCCTCCTCTATCAAAGACAAACCTTTAAAACAATATACAGCTGCTTTTGGCGAGTGTGACCTTTCAGGTGGAATTAGACGCGTGCCTCACCAGGATTCACGTAAAAAAGAGGCAAAGAAATTAGGCTATAAAAATGCAATCAGTCCTGATGATGCAAAAACTATCAACCAGGCCATCAAATTAGCCATTTCCACCGATAAATTGTAAACTTGAAGGGTGCCGAAAGCCAAAGAAAATCCACAAAAGAATAAAGTAGCGCCCGAATCGCAAGAATTATCTAAAAGCTTTAATTATGTATATAGATTTATTCTGGCCGCAATTCTGTTTATCGGCGGTTTCAATTTTTCATACAGCTCATTTTTTAGAGATAACCCCTTGTACGGAGTGCCCTATCTAGCTGAAATACTGATATCAATAACGGCAGCCTTCATTGGCTTTTATTTAATACCTATGCTTTTTTTGCAATTAAAAGACTGGCTCGAGACACTTATTATAAATACAATTTCTGACATAGTGAGATCCTTCTGGGATCAGCAATCAAAAAGAATCACAGATCGCAGACGAGATAAACAAAAACAACTACAAGAGGTTGAAAAACAAAAACTCAAAGAAGACCTTTTGAATGCAATTGTTGTGGACACCTCGGTGTTGGTTGATGGCCGTATCTTAGATGTAGTTAAAACAGGGTTTTTAGACAACACTTTGGTGATTGCTGCAGAAGTTACTAATGAGCTGCATCAAATTTCAGACAGTGGAAAAAAATTGAAACGTGAGCGCGGAAGACGAGGTCTTGATATTGCCAAAAAATTAAAATCAGCGACCAAAGTAATAATGCCCACGATTGGCGGAAGTGCAGAAGGTGTTGATGCTAAGATTTTACAATATGCCAAAGACAACAAGCTTAAAATGCTAACCCTTGATTTTAATTTGAACAAGCTAGCTCAAGCGAATGGGGTAAAAGTACTTAATATAAACGATTTAGTTAATGCTGTTAAGCTAAATGTACTACCGGGTGAAAGCTTGACTGTTACAATTTCCCAAGAAGGTAAAGAAAAGAAACAAGGTGTTGGTTATATGCCTGATGGCACGATGATTGTAGTTGAAGAGGCTAAAGAATTAGTAGGTGACGAAGTATTGGCTCTAGTACAACGCGTAATTCAGTCGTCAGCAGGCAAGATTATTTTCTGCGATTTAGCTAAGAATGGCAACGAAGGAAATGAGAAATAGTATTTGTTGTAACGATTTTGTACTTTATTAATATATATCCGGCATAAACAAAAATAGCCCCATATGAAGCGACGTAATAAGCGACATCCACAGAGCTACTTTTGAACGAAATATTCACTGAAAGTGAAATAATTTCTTGCTTCTGGACAGGAGAAGCATATGCAATCAGACTAGTACTTTTTTCTTTTTAATACCAGCGATGTGGATTGGATGATTACTCTGTATCCATTGTATTCATAGGACAATGACTCTATGGCAGCAATAACGGTTGTAGTATATATAGGTTGTGCGTAATTGTGCATAATTTCGTATTAGGCTATCCCATAGCATTGACTTGATGCAGAATATCAGATATAATGCACGAAAATCTAGCGAGAGGAGAAAAAGCAATGTCAACATTGGATCGTATTACACTGTGGCGTTTTTTGTTTCATAACAAAGGTGGTTCTAGGCCGTGGTTGCATCAGGATGAATCAAACTTTCTCTGTGAGCAATTTGGAATCTCAAACTATGGTCGGCCTGATTGCTTTTTTGAGTTAATCAACAAGGCTGACGCCGTATTGAACTTTTTGAGGTCAGCTGATGCGCGCGCAAAGAATTTTCTTCCAGTTGTGGAGATTGTGAAATCGGCAAATCCATTTACTGAGGGTCAGTTACGCGCCTGGCTTGGTGCCCTGACTGAGGCAGAATTGGCAGATATGCAGGATATTTTGGGATTTGAATCACTTGGGGAATTTTTGAATGATGAGTATGCAAGCACGTTTGTGTCTCTTTCAAGTGATGATGTTCCCGACGCATTTGCTGCATTAAAAGCTTATGTTGAGCCTCCTGCTCCAGAAGCGGTTGTGACCATCGAGGATGTGGCTCAAGCCCAACCCGAATTGGAAGAGCCGGAAACGGTTGTGACCATCGAGGATGTGGCTCAAGCCCAACCCGAATTGGAAGAGCCGGA
>CAZPYT010000037.1:0-5374 GCA_964590955.1 uncultured Candidatus Saccharibacteria bacterium
AGTCGTAACAAGGTAGCCGTAGGGGAATCTGCGGCTGGATCACCTCCTTTCTAAAGAGAATTTATTCTTTTTGAATCCTGACACGCGGTATTAGAGTTTTTCATGTAAAAATTCTTATGCCAACGTAGGATCATAGGAGAAAGCATTTTTGATTGGTAGAACTTGACTGCGCTTCGCGTAAGTAAGACTGCTAAAAAATAAAGTGCTCGTTGTACTTCAGTAGCGCTAAGGTATAACGGAATAGACTATATATCTCACATATATGGTTCGCGCAGGTTTTATGAGTGAGCCTAAACTCATAAATTGATCATTCTTTTTGCCTTTTGGATTTTGAAAATTGTTAGCTTATTTTACTTGCATAGGATTGATATTCGTAGCATCTATGCCCAAATTCGTGCATGAGCACTACCTTAGCAGGTAAAAAAAAGTAGAGTTTTCTTAGTCTTAGTTCAGCTTTGCAACTTTTAAAATGGATACACAGCAGAAAGTAAAACAATATAAAAACGTTGCCGTTGCATTGGTAAGAGATGAAGATGGTAATATTTTACTTACTAAACCTTTAAATTTAACTAAGCCCGCAAAAACGCAAATTTCTACAGACGACCATTGGGAATTTCCTACAAACGAAATAATACCCGGAGCCACTTATACAGAAACATTTGTTTCAGAAGTTCTCGAAAAAACCGGATGTATTATTGAGGCTATGTCACTTATAGCATCTGAAAAGCAGCATACCCAAGCGATTCAATTTGAATATGTAGAATGCAAAGTCGTTTGTCGTGATTCTTCTGTAAAAATGAAGAAAACATCCACAACTCATAAGTGGGTACACCCTACAAAGATAAAAACTCTCTATAAGAAAAAGATTCACCGAGATCTGATTGAATTTTTAGGTTTGTAAATTAATACCAATTATAAGTAAGGGGTAAGCCTTTTAATTAAACCTACCCCATTTGTTTACGCTAATGCAATTCTACCCATCACAATTAACCACAGTGTTGCATTTGACACCAGGTGCACAAGAATACTTGAGAACAATCCGTTTTTTTCAACAAGATACCAAAGTAAAAATCCGCTTATTGTCGGAACTAGCACAAGAACGACAGAAGCTAGATTTATGTATTCAAAATTTATTAAATGCAATAAACCAAATACAAGCGAATACACAACTCCGGTAATCCATGAAATTTTTTTTGAATGCAGATCGTTTTTTCTTCTGATTCGATATGCATATGATAGAAGCCACGGAACAATCCTAAACGGCAGTTCCTCTCTAAATACTGCAAATGTGTACGTTAACACCATTCCCCTTAGGGTAGCTTGATATGTACCTTGAGGTGCCAAATACCCTGTATTGCTCCCGGCAAGTAGCAAAGCAAAGCTAACTGTAGCTGCAAAATCGAGCAGATATACGTCTGTTACCCTTTTATCCAGCTTAAGGAGTGTTAATTGTGGACTTCTCCATTTTGCCGGATTCATATAGTAAGTCCAAATATCTTTGATGGTTTTCCATCTCGTTAACACCATGATTAAGACCAGTACTAATAGCGGCTTCATCTAGTTGCTCCTTTCACCCAATATGTATAGTTGCAAAAATTATACTACTTTATAGTCGGAACTTATTCTTTTATCATATGCATATGAAGAAATTGCTTCAGTTTATGCTTTTGTCTTTCTCAATACTTTTTATTCGTTATCTTTTTTCAGTTATAGTGGTTTATTTATTTCCGGTTTATGTCTTTACCAACGATGCGCGTATTATTAACGATTCGCCTCAGGTTGTAGGAGATCTACCCGTCACTGATATGGGTTCCTTTTGGAATAAACATCAGGCGAAATATAATGTTAATGTAGCTGTTAATGGTTATGTTGATGGAGACCCTGTGTATCCCGGCTATCCCTTGTTTTTGAGGTTGCTTCTGAAGCTGTTTCCCGTATTTTCGAATATTAATCATGTATACGTACTTGCTTCTGTTATTTCCACAATATTTTTTGGCTATGCACTTTATTATCTGGATAAACTACTGGAGCAGCTTTTTTTATTTGACGATAAGAAATATTTAGTCATGCTGTTTCTCATTGTTTTTCCGGGCAGCATCTTTTTTCATTTACCTTACTCTGAGTCACTGTTCTTATTTCTTACAGTATTTGCTTTTCACCTACTTTTTATTAAAAACTATAACAGTGCATTCTTATTAGTGGTTTTTGCTGTATCTACGAAATTGGTAGGAATTTTATTGTTAGTTCCGTTTATATATTATTTCTATGTTTGCGAAAGATTTAACAAGAAGATAAAGGTGGCGCCAACCGCAACATTTTATGTTGCTATGACTTTATTGCCCCTTTTGATCTATTATTTCACTTTATATGAGAATACAAGAAACGTTTTAAGTGTATTTACTACGCATGTTGGATCATGGAAATTTATGTATTTACCCTTCGCATATTTTTTTGATTATTTTCAACAATTTTGTTTTACCATTAATCCTGCGTATATAATGAATTTTGTCTTTATGGTTGCACTTTTGATTTTTGTTATATATACATCTGTGAAATTATTTTTACTTTTCGAGTTTAGAAGTTTGGAACAAACCACAATGTTTATATATTTTATATTGTACTTTTTCTTGCTAAGTGCCTTCTCAGGAGGAAGTAACATTTTCAGATATGCTGCCTTATGTCTGCCAATGTTTTTATTTCCGGCAATTGCTACGAATATGTACGTAAGATCTAATAAATATCTTGCTTTTGCATTCACACTTCTCATTATTCAAACACTGTTTTTTGTGATTTATGTAACTGGGATTTTTGCGTATGTGAATTAAAAATGTACTCTAGTATATTTGTCTAATCCGAAATTTTTATTCCAACTTTGATCTATACCAAAAGCAATTGAAAAAGGTAGAAATTCATTAGTAAAATAATGAGGATTTAGTGGGTATTTATTCAGAAAGTCATACATTTCTTTATAACCTTTTTTCAGTTTTAATATATTTTCTTCATCAGAAAGGTCGAATGAAATATTATGCTTTCCGAAATAATACAAATATATGACTAATGCAAAAAACATCGCTACAAAGCCAAATATCATTACTGCAAATATAGAAGTATTTGAATCGTTAACTAGCATAAATAAACTAAAAAGAAAATACAATAGCATGCCAATGAGAGGAATAGTTTGTTTACCGCGTTCTTTTTTTGATTTTGGAATGCTTTCGAGAACTAATTTCGAATTATTTCCAACTTGCACACTGAATTTTCTGTTATGTGCTTTTAAATTAGAAAATTTTTCAAATACATAGTTCATTGCGAATTTGAAATCTGAAGATTTAATTTTATTGCCAATGTTTATTGTTTTTATTTCATTTTTTTCTGTGAACAGTTCTCTTACAAAAATTTCGTCAAATTTTGTTGGAAGAGTTTTACTATTTTTTTTTATTGCAATTAATTCTGAATTTAAGTTATTTTCTTTAAATATTGGTACTAGATAGTTTCCTTTAAACAAGTAGAAGATTGTAGCTAACAAATCGAGTTCTGATATTTCGCCATCATGTAAATATCCCGCAAAGCATGGATGATTAAGTTTGCAAAACTCACGTGCAGATTGTAGCGTTATCATAGGTTGATTATATATCCAATTGAAAGGTAATCATAGATTGCCTAGGGTTTTACATGGCGGACCATTTGGGATTATGTTGGAACTAAAATGAGTCCTTCTAAACTATATCATGAAGTTTAGCAATGGTGTTCTGAGTGTAATCGTTTTCAATAACCAAATGTTCAAAATCAGGTATTTCAAATTTACTAATCTTTTTTATTAGGTGCTCTCTCAAGGAACTTTCTTCTTCTTTAGATAAATTGTTACCTTTCAGCCTAGGAAATTCTCTTTTAATCGCATTTTCTATAAGTACGTTATGCTCAGATTTGATTAGTATAAACAAGATATCGGAGCCAAATTTATCAATAAACTTTTTTCTGTTTTTATTTTTACCTATTGCTGAAGCCACAACAACAGGGATTTCTTGTTCTAGAAGTTTATTAATCTTAGAAATAACAGTTGTATAAAACTCATCATAAACTTTTTGCTTTTCTTCCTCAGAAATAGAAACCCTTTCTCTGTATTCGGGTAGATAATCATCATCAGCTTCATAAAAGGTAAAGCCCTCTTGTTCTGCAAATTTTTTCCCAAGGAAAGATTTTCCTGAACTGGGGGGACCAAAAAACATATATACCTTAGGCATATTGTGATTATACATTGTTCAATACTGTTGGTGGAGAGCCATATAAAAAGGTTGACTATAGACTTAATAAAGCTGATTTTATTAATTGGTGGGCGATCCAGGGCTCGAACCTGGGACCTCTTCCTTATCAGAGAAGCGCTCTAACCGCCTGAGCTAATCGCCCTCGTACACTCGACCTAAGCACTAAGTGCCCGATGATTCTATCATACTATGCAGGTGAACTCTATTGTATACTTTTAATATGCAAAAACGAAAGAATGTAATCATGGTTTTGTCAATAATTGTGACTATTGTTGTATTAGGTGCAATCTATTTGTGGAAGTCAGGTATGCTCTTCAACGGAATCGGCGCCCCCGAAAAAACATTGACACAATTTGAAGCCAGAAAATTGGCAGAGCAAAATCTTAATCTTTTCGAGTCATGGAAAAACCCACAACTGGCGGAAGGTTATACGCTTTATAATTTAGATGGAAATCCATCAGCCTATCTATTTTTGGTAACTGATTTTTATGGTAAAGGGGGATATATAACTATGAATGCATCCACTAGATTTGATGCCGTAGCTGAAACTTCCACAGACCCAAATACACCTGTAGCCCGAATGCTTACACTAAGCAAGAAGCTTATCGAGGAGACCAACTATGATTATGCGGATGTAAAGTCAGAAATGCTTTATCTTGGGGGGTTAGACTATTATGTTAAGTTTACTTTTAAAGAGGGCGCAGAAGTTAATGAAAGATATTATGATTTGGAAAGTATGCAAGAGACCTCATCCGAAGTTCTCAAAAATAAGAATTAGGTTTTGTAAACTTCTATTTATTGACATACTGTGTTCATTTTGATAACTTACACACTACGGAATGGAAATGCTACTCTTCTTCTAATGAAGCTCTAGATTTCACACTAAAACTAAATAAAAAAACCCTTCGAGGGTGGCTTTTGCACTTTATATTCTAAGAACATGGGCCGTTAGCTCAGCTGGTCAGAGCGCCACATTTGCAATGTGGAGGTCAGCGGTTCGATCCCGCTACGGTCCACCATGATAAAAGTCGAAGCGAAGCAAAACTTTTATTTTGACTTGAGAACTTTGTTCTCAAAGTCATAAATAAATAAAAAGTTTTGGTGAGCGGAGT
>CAZPYT010000038.1:0-4107 GCA_964590955.1 uncultured Candidatus Saccharibacteria bacterium
GAGCTGGTCCGTTATCACACTGTAGATAAGGTAGTTGCTAACATTTTAATTAAATCAGCAGAATTTGTGAATACTAATGAAAAGGACCCATTGGATTTATATGTTGATTGGTTAAACAAATGCAGACAAAATGGTGGTGTGGATTTAGTAGCACATGATGATATTGTCTCTGAGACAATTCCTACTGTTGATATTTATAATTTGAAAAAAGTAAAGAAGATAGATACAAATTTTGACTCCAATACATATCAAGTACTTCATGCTCCGACTCAAATCTTGATTTTTAAGCAAGGTGACCGAGTTCTTAGGTTATCATCTGCTAAAAATGGGAAAAATGAGGAAATATTAACTGTAGAACAATATGAAGGCACTACGCTTCAGTTACTAGAGGAAAAAGTTCGGGCACATTATGTGGGCGTTAATAGCTTATTACCTGCTAATGTCCCAGTTACTAGGGAATTACTACAAAATAAATTTAAACAAGCTTTTGACAAAGAAATGGATAGACCCAAGTATTAGTACAATAGCTCAGCTTTTTTTGCGTTTTTAATAAATAAAGAAGTAATTGGTGTAGTGTACAAAATAGTTGAAAAAAACTTAAAAATGTTTGTTTATTAATTCATCTATTCTCATAATAAAACGCATATCGTTTCCAGTCAGGGTTTGCTAGTGTTCCTTGGGGACTATCTATACTCCCAGCCCAAGCACTGTGTAGTAAGAACTGAGCTGGATGCCTTTTATCCCTAACCATCATTAATTGTAAGTGCTTTGTTTCAGGAGCTTTTGCATTTGTGACGTTGATATAATAGCCTTCTCTTGATTCTACCCACCAGTCTTTATCTTGCGGAAGTTCTTCAATCGGCACAATGCATTCTTTTCCAACAAAAAAGCTCATTTCTTTTTTAAATACAGTAGCTTCGCCCGGTTTAATATTTTTATCCAGTGACGCAACTGATTCTTGAACAAATTCCCATACCGATGGGTCGAGCAGCATTGTTTCAGGTGATTCCCAGGCAGTGATTGACGCACCTATAACCCCTGATCCCGGTAAGTGACGTTCAATATGATCATAACTTATCATTACAGGCGCACCCCAAGGTGTTTTAAGTTCTTTACGGTGTCTTTCTACCTCGACTCGGTCTAGAAGTTGTTTTTCTTTTTCAGGCGTTAGGGTTTCGGAATACATTTGTTCTGCTAGCATATTTTAATTATATCTCCATTTGAGATTAAGTCGAACTTGCTCATATGTAACGATATTCCGTTGAATAGTCTTATAATTTCTTTACTTAATACTAATTGTGTAAGCTAGTAGATGAAGATATCCCAACTTAGTTGGGCATTGCAGAGAAAAAAAATAGCTAGATGATATTTGCAACATCTAAATTTGTAGTGGGTAGCTTCATTCACCTATAGCTATCAAAGTACATTAATTACTATTATATTTATAACAACAAATAATTAACATAAAGTACACCACTACCACAAAGGTGAACTCCTATAGTATAATTCCACCATAATGAAAAACATTATAAAAATCTTAGAACTTATAAATACAAAAAAGCGCGTCTCGACGAAAGAGATTAAAAAAGCTATGCAAATTTCTGATAGGGCTGTGTATAAAATTCTCGCAAAACTCATTTCGACAAAAAAAATAAAGAGAATAGGGCGCCCTCCCAAAGTATTTTATATACCTTATTCTGAGGCTATTGCGTCAACGCTTATTACAACTCCTTATAAAGTAACCAAGCAGCAGCAAATAAAAGAGCTCACATTCCGTGTACCGCCTGTATTAAATGTAGACATAGTTATTCACAAAGACGGTAAATTTTTAATAGGACGACGTACAAAAAAGCATGAAATTATCTATGAAGGTAATTGGCTTTTTCCCGGAGGTAGAATGCATTTTGACGAGACTCCGCAAGAGACCGCAATACGGGTTCTAATAAATGAAGTGCCCGGAGTTGAAGCAAACGTGCGTACTCTAGTAACAGCTTTGTCAGATCAAGGTCATGACATTCGAGCGTATAACGTAACTTTGTATTATTTGTGTGATTATGTTTCCGGAACACCGCAGCCAAACTATCAATTGGACGATTTCAAATGGGTGACTTATGACGAAGTCAAAGACATGAAGAATATGCATGATTACGATAAACAGGTTTTCAAGGAGTTGGATAAACATTTAAAGGTGATGCACTCCAGTTACGATGAGATTTTGGTGGAAGTAGATGAAAACGACAAAGAAATAGGCCAAATCACAAAACGGGCAGCACATTCTACAACTACGAGGTACCACAGAGCCGCCCATATCATGATTTATACATCTGATGGAAAGTTGGTTTTACATCAACGAAGCCTAAATAAAATTGATGGAGCCGGTAGATGGGATATGTTTGGAGGACATCAAGTACTTGGGCAGACTATAAAGCAAACTGCAGCTTCTGAGCTGGCTGAGGAACTTGGAGTACAATGTGATCTCAAATACATGAAAAAGACATTGAACAAGAGAAATAATCAAAATGAGTATTCTTACCTATATGTTGGTGTATCTAATGGACCTTATGGATTTGATCGAAATGAAGTAGAAAAAATCGATTTTTTTGATCCTGAAAAAGTGTTAAAAGGTGACTATGACAAAGAATTTGATATTATGGCGCATGTTAAGAAATATATAAAAGAAACTGATTTTGCATGGCGTTTGTAGTGTAATTTAAAGATGCAACACATTTGGACTATAGCATTGCATCTTTTTTTAGTTCACGTTGCTGTATGTTCTGTTATTTCAACTGCTGTTTCCGGATCGAAATAGAATTTGTCTTCATCGGCACTAACTGTACCGTATGCCACATGGCAACCTGCTCAGCCAGGTGTCCTCAACTCAAATTGTTCTCCTACGAGACTAGCAAGATCTGCCTTGCGCCTCCCTGGGCTGGTGCCTTTTGTGGAAATCAATCCCCGTGCGGCTGTGTTTTTAAGCGTTACACGACCTTGGAATGCATCATCTTTATATACACTGAGTTCCATAGCCATTTCTCCTTTATTGTTTGGTCTTGATTCTGATTATAAAACAATTTAACAGGTATTTGTAGCAGCGTGTCTAATGTGTTTTATGTATAAACATAATATATTCAAATGTTTAAACATTTTGTAGAATAAAATTATTATACAAAAGGCTTTTACTATTGGAAATTGTACTGCAGTTACAATCCCGTCAAAACTTAAAATAAAAGCAGGGACAAGAATGAAGGTAAAATCAGCGACAGTGTCAGAAATTACCTATGAAATCTTACCAAAAGAAAAAAAACTATCTGTGAAAGAGTATTTAACAGATGTTACCAATGGCTATCAGATAGATAAATCAATGACGCAAGATACTTTAATGAAAAAGTTACAACAGTTGGAAAATACCCATTATGAATAATGGGTGTGTATTCTTAGACACTAGTTTCTTAGTTGCTTCTCAAATAGAACCTTATCCATTCAATCATTCTGCAAAGAAACTGCTGGCGGATTTTTATAAAAAAGATATTATACCTGTCGGACATTTTTAGTTTTTGACGAATGTTGGTATGTTTTATTTTATCAAAGAATAGGACTCTGTGTTTTAACACAGAGATGGATTCTTGCCTATTGAGTAGCGGAAGCTGCAAATAGCAAGATCAAACAGCAGACTGTGCACTTTAGCTCGTAGTCGTTGATTAGGATTACAGAAGTCCCAAAAAAAAGATTATCTATCGCTAAAAAAAGCTACAGAAAATGTAATGCAGTTTAAGAATTTTCTGTTTTCTGAAGTAAGTCTAAGTTTAAAAGATCTAAATAAAACTATTCAAATTATGGAAAAATATAGACTAAAACCAAGAGATGCAATTATATTTAGAATTATGCAGAAGCTTCGTATTCCTAATATTGCAACTTTTGATAGTGATTATAAACATGTGGATGGGCTTTTTTGTTTTTGAGTGTTAGCCAAGATATTAAAATGTTTAAATTAAAAATTAATGATGGTAGGCTCGGAAACGTGGACCTATAGTTGTTAGTTTATTGTGGTTATGCTACAATTCATCAAACTAATTGAGGTTGTTCTTAGAAACAACGCTTAAAAGGAGT